>JBASAV010000648.1:0-3437 GCA_049650785.1 Lewinella sp.
CTCAATCTCTACGCACCTGACCTCCTTTTTGGTGCTGCTTTTATTCTTTTCCCGTGATCCCGACTTCAAACCCGTTTTTACCCCACCCGCCGACGGGCTACCCGGTGGATGACAGACAATCGCCACCAGCGGTTTGATCACGACATGCGCGTGGTTGAACCCACTAGCTACCGCGTCGCCTTCACGGGAGATCCGAATCGGGTGCCCTTCCCTTCTTATTCGCAGCCAGGCTACCCAGACGTACGCGCGCCGGTACTGAAGGCTGGATGCAAGCTGAAACCTGCTCACACGAAAACTATACAACACCCCAATACCATGCGCTCTTTATTATTTATCCTCCTTACCGCTGCCATCATTACCTCGTGCAATAAAGACGAAGGGGAGCAGTTCGCCGACGAGATTGTAGGCACCTGGTCGCTCGTTGCGGGTACCGGAGAGTACGAAACCACCACCGTGACTCCCGACTATACCGCCAGTGCGGAAACTATCAGCCAAGTGGTCGATCCTACCACATACGAGCTAGAACTATCCAGCGACGGGACCTTGCGCTCGCGGGGATCCATAACCTATGACGTTGTAGAGACGATGGATGGACAGACGTATCCCTCCACGGTAACCATGTCGGGCCTTGTGGGTGACGGAACTTACCGGGTCATGGGCAATCGCCTGATCACCAAAGATACCAAGGGCATCGAATTCGAGCTTACTATCGTATCCTTAACCGGGACGGAACTGGTCGTGTCTAAAGAAACCAATCAGAGCCTGAGCGGTGGCGGGAGCTCTTCAGAAACCTGGCAAAAGGATACGCAAGTGTACGAGCGCGTCGACTAGCATCTCGGCAGCCATCCGATTGGCCGTTTAATCGGCCTATGCTCTATTTTACCGCCCGTATGATGATCGATGCCCACCAACATTTCTGGAAGTACGACCCCGTCCGCGACGCTTGGATCGACGAATCCATGCAAGCTATTCAGCGGGATTTTCTCCCGTCGGACCTGAAGCCTTTGCTAGCAGCGAATGGGGTTGACGGTTGCATCGCGGTGCAGGCCGATTCTTCCTTGTCGGAAACCGATTTTTTGCTTGATCTGGCCTCCCGCCACTCTTTTATACGGGGGGTGGTCGGCTGGGTGGACCTGCACAGTCCGCAGGTAACCCAGCAATTGGCGAACTACACGGATCAGGAAAAGCTCGTCGGCGTTCGCCATATCGTGCAGGCCGAGGAGCCGGGATTTATGGATGGCGATGATTTTCGCCGAGGAATAGGGCAGCTTCAAAAGCACGGTTTGACCTACGATATTCTTATTCACCACGACCAACTGGTGGAGAGCATCCGACTGGTAGCTGCCTTCCCGGATCAGCCCTTCGTGATCGATCACCTGGCCAAACCCGTCATCGCCGGACAGCCGGACCGAGAGTGGGTGAGCCAGTTACGCGCCATAGCGAAACACGAGAATGTGTGGTGCAAACTTTCCGGCATGGTCACCGAGGTGCCCGGACGGGACTGGACGCTGCAACTATTAAAACCCTACGTTCAGGAAGTGCTGGATGCGTTCGGGCCGCAACGAGTGATGTACGGGTCCGACTGGCCGGTGTGCCTGGTCGCGGCGTCCTACGCCCAGCAAATGGAAGCACTGAAAGGGGCCTGCGCGGAACTATCCGCTGAAGAACAGCGGGCGGTATTTGGAGAAAATGCCGCGAGCTTCTACGGTATTGGTTCGGCGTGATTAGATTGGGTGTCCTAGACTTCGCTATGACCAGACTGTACGCACACCTATCCGCCGCCTTGTTGATCGTTGTGATCGGCGTTTCTTCCTGCGCGCCGCCGCCCCCCGAGCCCCCCGCGCCCTTCGGAGCCATCCCCTCCGAGGCGCAACTGGAATGGCTGGCCATGGAAACCAACGCCTTCATCCACTTCACCACCAATACCTTCACCAACCTGGAGTGGGGCTTCGGTGACGAAAGCCCCGAAATATTTGCCCCTACGGACCTGGACACCGACCAGTGGATGGCCGTACTGAGTGAAGCCGGATTCAAAGGCGTCGTTCTGACGGGTAAGCACCACGACGGCTTCGTTCTCTGGCCAAGTGAGTACACCGATCACTCCGTGGAGCAATCCCCCTGGATGGACGGTAAAGGCGATCTGGTCGGGCAAGTCGAGGAAAGCGCCCGCCGCCACGACCTGAAATTCGGGATTTACCTCTCCCCGTGGGACCGTAACCGGGAGGACTACGGCGACAGTTCCTACGTAGCTTACTACCGCAAGCACCTGCAGGAGGTATTCGAAAATTACGGCCCGATCTTCGAGATGTGGTTTGACGGGGCCAACGGCGGCGACGGCTACTACGGCGGGGCCAACGAGAAGCGCGACATCAACGGCCGCTACTACTACGACTGGCCCACTACGTTGGGGATGGTACGGGACCTGCAGCCGGAGCCCTCGACCATCATCTTCAGCGATGCGGGACCCGACATTCGCTGGGTGGGGAACGAGCGAGGATTCGTGGGTGACCCGAATTGGAACACCATCGATACCGACACCCTGTACGCGGGGAAAGCCGGTATCGAAGACCTGCTGAATCACGGCACGCCGGGCGCCAAATCATTCATCCCCGCCGAAGTGGACGTTTCCATTCGGCCGGGCTGGTTCTATCACCCCGAAGAGGACGACCGGGTGAAGACACCCGAAGAGCTTTTCGAGATCTATCTCACGTCCGTGGGCCGTGGCTCCGTGTTACTGCTAAATGTACCGCCCGACCGCCGGGGGCTGATCCACGAGAATGACGTGGCTACGCTGCGGCGCTGGCGGGAACTAATCGACAGCACCTTCGCAACTGACCTGGCTATCGACGCCATTGCCGTGGCCGACCAACAACGCGGCAATCACGAGGAATACGATGCGGCCAACCTCCTGGACGACGACCCGGCTACGTACTGGACGACGGACGATACCTCCACGACGGGACGAATCACCGTCAATTTGCTCGAACCCACCTCCGTATCGTACGTGCACCTGCAGGAATACCTTCCCTTAGGCCAACGAGTAGCCGGCTTTCGGGTGATGGCCGTCGTGGACGGACAGCGACGCGTGATCGGGGAAGGACAGACGATTGGCTACCAGCGTATTCTCCCCCTGGAGAACGTGACCACCACCGCCCTGGAAATCGAGATCACCGAATCATTGGCTCCGCCCATCTTGACCCGTCTCTCCATCTACTAATAGGAAATACCCTAGCTTTGCCCCGCGTTAATCCTGCACGGTGTCCGCCTACTATTGTTTCCGGCTCCGCGGCTTTACTACACTCGAAGACATATCCAGATGACCAACAAACTAGGGTTACCGCTTGAAGACAGTCCCTACCGCTTGGATGACAACCCCCCGATTTTCATTCTTGGATGCCCCCGCAGCGGTACGACCTTTCTATCGGAGTGCGTAGGGG
>JBASAV010000649.1:0-9284 GCA_049650785.1 Lewinella sp.
CGCCCAGGTATACGTTGGCAAGCATTTTCCGGGTGACATTCTGGCCGGCGCTCTTTTGGGGTCGGCGATCGCCATCCTCGGATTTTTGCTATACCGCCGCCTGGCGGGTAACTGGGCGATAACCTAAACCGTATTTCGGGCGTTTGCAGTCACTCCTAGTTATCTCACCCACTTATGGTTCTTTGGCAATACGGTCTCTTACTTATCAGTGCCCTACTAGGTGGCGCACTGGCCCTGTTGGGGAGTGAGCGGTACCGGGCCCTGCTGCCAAGCTTATTGTCATTTAGCGGTGCTTACCTGCTGGGCATTGCTGCCTTGGAGTTGATCCCGGAGGTTTTCGGTACCCCCGTCTCCGGTGTAGGATTGTGGCTGCTGCTGGGCTTCTTTATTCAACTCCTACTGGAAGGCTTCAGCCAGGGAGTAGAACACGGGCACGTGCATGCGCACAAGGGGGTTGGCCTGGGTTTTGCTCTGCGGGTCATGGTAGGATTGGGTTTGCATGCCCTGCTGGAAGGACTACCTCTGGGGACGGACATAGAAATACCCGGGGAAAACCACGATCACGGAGAACATCTGCTGTTTGGTATCGTGCTCCACAAGTTGCCGGCGGCCTTCGCACTGGCCCTGCTGCTACGTGGGTCGGGATACACCCGCTCCATCATCTGGTCGTGTCTGGCCATATTCGGTCTGCTCACCCCGCTGGGAGCCGTACTGGGCGATTTGCTCAGTATCGACCCCGTATGGCGTGCCCGTATTCTCGCTTTGGTAGTCGGTAGCTTTTTGCATATATCCACGACCATCTTATTCGAGGCGGACGGGTCCCATAGTCATGGCATATCCATCCGTAAATTCCTCATCATCGTGGCGGGCATGGGGGTGGCCTATCTGACGGCTCACTGAGTTACGGGTTGTAATTCCTTCAATTCCCACCATTTTCTCCCGTAGTCAACGGCCGAACTTTGCCCGAATGCTCACCCGAACCCCTTTAAGTTCTCGCCGTATTGGGCTGCTCTGCCTGCTGCTGGGGGCCGTACTGTTCAGCTGTAAGGGGGTCATTATTAAGCTGGCATATCAATATGAGGTAAGCAGTATCAGCCTTCTCGGGCTGCGCATGATCTTTTCGTTACCCCTCTTCCTCCTGATCGGCTACTTCAGGAGCGGAAAACGCGGGGAGCGGGCGGCAATGACGCCGAGGGACTGGGCAACGATCATCGTATTGGGTATTGTCGGCTATTACCTGGCCAGTTACACCGATTTTTTAGGGCTGCAGTACCTGTCAGCGGGTATGGAGCGGGTCATTCTGTTCACTTATCCCACGCTGGTGCTGATCCTGCAGCGCCTGGTATTCGGCACCCGTATCCGGCCGGTGCAGTGGGCGGCCACCGGCTTATGCTACCTTGGTATCGTGATCGCCTTCAGCGGTTCGGATTTGGCTGCTGGCTCTAATTTCTTGCTCGGTGCGGGCCTCGTTTTTCTCAGCGGCTTTCTCTATTCGACGTACGTAATCGGGAGCGGTCGATTAGCTCCCCGCCTGGGCAATGTCCGGTTTACCAGCCTCGCATTAACCACCTCCGCGGTCGCCGTAATTTGTCACGTCTCGCTGAGCGATCAACCCCTCCTCGGTCTCCCCTCCATGGTCTATACCTACGGGGGGATCATGGCGATCTTCTGTACCGTCATCCCCAGTTACCTGGTCACCGAGGGGATCAAGCGACTCGGCGCGGGGGATGCCGCCATCATCGGAGCGGTCGGGCCGGTAGCCACGATTATCCTCGAATACTATTTTTTGAATGAGATCATGACTGCACTGCAAGCACTAGGCGCTGCCTGTATCATCGCCGGCGTGGTGATTATCGGTCGAAGCAAGGCCTAACAAACAAAATGTTTTATATTACGACCACGTTTCATCGCAATCCGCTACTATTCTCTATGGCCAAAGTAAAAGTTGCCTTCTTCTGTACCAACTGTGGAGCTGAAAGCCCGAAGTGGATGGGACAGTGCCCCTCCTGTAAAGCCTGGAACACGCTGGTCGAGGAGAAGGTGGTGAAGACCAAAAACGATCGCCTGGAACATAAGCCTGACTGGCGCACGGTGGGCAATGGTTCCTCCGCGGTCAGCGCCGGCCCGATCGGGCGTGGTCCCAGACCCATTGCCCTCAACGAGGTGACGGCCGGGGAAGTGGAGCGGATGATCGCCCCCGACGGCGAACTCAATCGGGTTCTCGGTGGAGGAATAGTCCCCGGTAGTATCGTTCTCTTTGGCGGGCAACCCGGTATCGGTAAATCTACCCTGCTGCTTCAACTGGCGCTGCGGCTTGGTAAGAAAGTGCTTTACATCAGCGGCGAAGAAAGCGAGGAGCAGATCAAGATGCGCGCCGACCGCCTCGGCGGTGCCGATGAGAATTGCTACCTCCTCACCGAAACCAATACCGATAAGCTGCTGAAGCACGCGGCCTCCCTGAAACCGGACCTGTTGATCGCCGACTCCATCCAGACGCTCACCAGTCCGCATGTGGAAAGTATGGCGGGCACCGTCAGTCAGGTCCGGGAATGCGCCGCGGAGCTACAGCGATTTGCCAAAGAAAGTGGAATCCCCGTTTTTCTCATCGGTCACATTACGAAGGAGGGCAGTATCGCGGGGCCTAAGTTGCTCGAACACATCGTTGATGCGGTACTCCAGTTCGAGGGTGACCGCAACTACACGTACCGGATTCTGCGTACCCTCAAGAACCGATTCGGATCGACGGATGAGTTGGGAATCTACCAGATGGACTCCAACGGCTTGCGAGAAGTCAGCAATCCCAGTGAACTCCTCCTTAGCGAGAGAGACGAAAACCTGTCGGGGTCCGCGGTCTGCGCAACTCTCGAAGGCATGCGTCCGATGCTGATTGAAGTGCAGGCTCTGGTGAGTGCCGCGGTATACGGCAACCCGCAACGCTCCGCCACCGGATTCGATCTACGCCGCTTGTCTATGCTGCTGGCCGTTCTGGAAAAGCGCGCCGGACTCTCGCTAGGCAACCAGGATGTTTTCCTCAACATCGCTGGAGGCATCCGCGTGGACGATCCGGCCATCGATTTATCCATCATCGCGGCTCTCCTTTCTTCGGCCCAGGACGTGAGCATATCGCCGGAACTGTGCTTTGCCGGGGAGGTAGGACTCAGCGGAGAGATTCGGGCCGTTACTCGGATCGAACAGCGGATCCAGGAAGCCGACCGCCTGGGCTTTCGAGGAATTTACGTCAGCAAGTATAACGTGAAGGGGCTGGACCCCGATCGCTACAGTATTCGCATCCACACCGTGGCCACCGTTCGCGAACTGTACGATGATTTGATTGCCTAACGGTAACCCCGACCTACAGTCCCAGCAGACGGCGGATCAAGGGACGCTTGTCAATGATAATCGTGGCGTTGCCGAGTAGGAATGGCTCGGCCGTAATGCCAAAGCCGGTATTGGTGATCAGCCCATCCGGAAAGGAAACCAGAACCGGCACCTTGCCTTCGTCGGGAACCAGCCCGATCTCGGTGATTTCACCCGTTACCGTTCCGTAAGAAAGGGCCGGCCACTTTGGAAATTCAATGATTACCCGCTGGCCGATCTTGAGCCGTCCACTACCGCGCACATCCACCCCTACACGGCCCAGTGTGCTGCCGGCATTGAGCGGAAATACGGTGGCCAGCAGCCTGCCTTCGGGTATGTGGCTATCTTCATTGACCGCAGGACTGAGTACCACTTGTCCGGTAACCGGGCTGGTTGTGGTATAGTCACGGTTCCATACTGCTACCGCAGTGAGGAGATCATCGTAAGACTGCCGGAGCTGTATACCGGCCTGCACTGAATTTCCCTGTCTACCCGAGCGATACGCGTTGATCTGATTCTGCATCATCTCAATCTCGAAGCGCGTTGATCGCAACTGACTGTAGTTGTTCTGCAAAGCCCCCTGGGCGCTTTCTACCCGACGGCGGGCGGCATTTATGCGTTCGGTGTATCGCACACCGTTTGTAGCCAGTCCTGACTCTTGGTCAAGCTGGGTACGAGCGAGGTTCAACGCACGATCCAGGTCTTCACCTTCACCCTGCAGCACCTGTATTTGCCGCTCGTCAGCCGCGATCATTTCCGTCAATTCCTGGGTCGTGTATTGCTCCAGGCGTCGGGCCCGCAGGCTACGGTAAAGTTCCTGCTTATCCTGGAAGTCGTAGACGGCATCCTGTAGATCACCCAGGGACATCGTGGTAGGTATATCAAGGTCGACCAGTTCTTCGGCTCGGGCACTGTCGATGCTAATTAGCTGATCGTCCACGTACTGTACCTGTTCCCACTTCACGCCACCCTGTTTAGCTACTAATAGGGTTTGACCCGCTTCCACCTCCTGGCCGTCGGCTACGAGCACCCGTTGAATCTCGATGTCCTGCCGGGCAGTCAATTGGCGGGGCGGATCGACACTCGTCAATAGCAGGTCACCGGAAACCGTTGTCGGGTAGCTGTAGAACGAAGCCAGTAAGGTGAGCGACACGATCACTACCGCCATCACCCAAATTCCGTTGCGGGTAAGCCAACTGGCCGGCATACCGATGATCTCGTCTACCTCCTGTGATCGTGGTACGGACATAGCTAACTACCGAGTAAGGTTTGATTTTTGACGAGGCGAAAGTAATTATCCCGTTTATCCATCAGCTTCTTATGACTTCCATGCTCTACCACACGCCCGTCCTCGACGACAATGATGTGATCCGCCTGCTCGAAGGTGGAATAGCGATGAGCCACGATCACCACGGTTGATCCGTTAAGGTGCTCGAAGAGGTTGTCCATAATCGTCACTTCCGTGAAGGCATCCAAGCCACTGGTGGGCTCATCCAGAAAGACGTAGCGCGGTTGGTGATAGATAGCCCGCGCCAGTAGAATCCGCTGTTGCTCGCCCTTACTAAGGGGGAGGCCACTGCCCCCGATTCGGGTCTGATATCCCTCGGGAAGCCGTTCGATGAACCGCCGGATCTGAGCCACTTCCACGGCACGCAGGAGGCGAGACTCGTCAACGCCTTCTTCTCCCAACGCGATGTTTCGGGCCACCGTATCACTAAAAATAAATCCGTCCTGGCTGACCACCCCGGTGTTGCGGCGCCAGATGGACGGGTCAAGCCGCTGTAGATTGGTTTCCCCGACGAGCACCTCTCCGCTTTCCGGCTGATAGAAACCGAGCAGTAACTTCAGGAGGGTGGACTTCCCGCTGCCCGACGCACCGACGATAGCCGTTACTTTTCCGGCGGGGAAGGAGGCATTAATATTATTCAGTACCGGCCGGGAGCCCGGCATATTGTACCGGAAGCTAAGGTTACGCACCCGCAGCTCTCCCTCACCCGGGATAATACTCAGCCGTTGGCCCTCCCCCGAATGCTCGTCGTCCTTGCGGTAGATTTCGTTCATCCGCTCCAGGCTGATCGCACTGTCCTGATAGCCACGCAGAAATTCGCTCAGGTCGTCGATTGGACTGTTCAGTTGGGCAAGCATGTAATGAATCGCCACCAGGGCACCGATAGTCAGCGTTCCGTCCACGACGGATAATGCGGCAATCAGCGTTATACTCAGGTTCTTTACGGTTTCGATGACGGTGCCGCCCGTCCGCTGCAGTTGCTCCAGTTTGGTCAGTCGTAACTGCGTCCGGTACAGCGCGGCACGCTTGCGTTCCCAGGCCCATCGCTTATGGCGCGCGGCATCGTTCTGCTTAATTTCTTCAATGCCGTCGATGATCTCCATCAACTGTTCCTTATTCCGGGCCGACTGCTCGAAAAACTGGAAGTCGAGGTCCCGTCGGTAACGCTGCACATAGGACATCCACCCGAAACTAAGGAGCGTACCGAGCAAAAAATCAGAAAAATGATTACGTTCCAAATGGCCAGGACGGTGGCGAAGGCAACGAAATTGAGCAGGTTAAATACCCGCAGGACGTTCGTGCCGGTCAGAAAATCCCGCAACCGCTCGTGATCGGTCAGCCGTTGGAAAATATCTCCGCGACTACGGCTGTCGAAAAACTCCAGGGGTAGCCGCGTCAGTTTGCTGATGTAGTCGCTGACCAGACTCACGTCTACCCTCGTCCCAATGTGGGTGATCGCATACTGCCGGAAGGCGGCTAGTAGTACCATGGTGAGCATCAGAACCCCCTGGGCGATAACGACCAAAAGGATAAAATTAGGGTCGTTCAGAACGATACCGAAGTCGACCATACTCTTCAGCAGAAAGGGCATGGCTAACTGTAGCAGCAGACCCAAAACCAAACCTACGGTCACGTTGGTCAGCAGCCTGCGGTAATTCAAAACGTACTGCATCACGTAGCGCAGGCTGCTTTCTCCGTTGCCCACTTTCTCCCGCTGGCGGAAGGCCGGCGTGGGTTCCAGCACCAGTACATTACCCTCGTACTGACCATCTTCGGTCAGACCGGTAGACCAGCCTTCCACGAAGTGCATCCGGTCATACTCCGTTTTTTCGATGGTTGGATCCGGATCCGCCACGTGGAAAACGCCGTCCGCCACCCGGTAAAGCACCACGAAGTGATTTCCGTTCCAGGGCAAAATGCAGGGAAGCGGGATCTCTTCTTCGATTTGCTGCAGACTCACCGGCAGGGCCAGCGATTGCATCCCGATGCTTTCCGCTCCCTCGCTGATGCCTAATAAGCTTACTCCCTGGCGGCTGATGCCGGTGCGGACCCTCAACTCCTCTAAACCGTATTCTTCCCCGTGGGCCCGGGCGATCATGCGCAGACAGGCCGCCCCGCAATCCATCTCCTCAAACTGTCGGTAATACGTGAATCCGAGCATCGTGGTAAATATAGCAACTTCACCGTGGCGTAAACCGTTACCTTTGCTTTGATTTTGGCCGGGCCCTTTAACCCGCGCGAAAACCGATTAGTATGAGCAAATTAGGACGGGTACTCGTTGCCATGAGCGGCGGTATCGATAGCACCGTAACGGCCATGATCCTGCACGAGCAGGGCTACTATGTGGTCGGCATCACCATGAAAACGTGGGACTACGCCAACAGCGGCGGTAGTAAAAAAGAGACCGGTTGCTGCAGCCTGGATTCCATTAACGATGCGCGATCCGTAGCGGTCGAAATGGGTTTTCCCCACTTCATCATCGACATTCGCGACGAATTCGGTGATCACGTTATCGATAATTTCGTCGACGAATACATGGCTGGCCGTACGCCCAACCCCTGCGTGCTGTGTAATACCCACATCAAGTGGAGTGCGCTACTCAAACGCGCCGACGCCATGGATTGCGAATTCATCGCAACGGGTCACTACGCTCAGCTGCGCCAAACCGATGCCGGTCGCTGGCACGTGCGCAAAAGTGCTGACGACAAAAAGGACCAGAGCTACGTCCTTTGGGGACTCAGCCAGGAGTGCATGGCCCGCAGCCGCTTTCCCCTGGGCCACATGACCAAGCCCGAAGTTCGCCAGCTGGCCTATGACTTCGGTTACGAGGAACTAAGTAAAAAGGCCGAAAGCTTCGAGATCTGCTTCGTTCCGGATAACGACTACCGGGGATTCCTTAAGCGCCGACTGCCGGAATTAGAGGAGCAAGTAGCCGGCGGGCAATTCATCGATACTACCGGCGAAGTCATCGGCACCCACGACGGCTACCCCTTTTACACCATCGGTCAGCGGAAAGGGCTCGGGCAGGCATTCGGCCAACCGATGTACGTCACCAAAATTGATGCGGATACCAACACCGTCACGCTCGGGCCGGTCGATGCTCTCGTCAAGAACGGTATGATGGTGGGCGGATCTACGCTACAGAAATACGCGGAGCTGCCGTCCGACGGCATGGAGCTGGTCACTAAAGTCCGCTATAAGGATCGTGGTACGCTTAGCCACGTATCCCAATTTGCTGCCGACCGGATGGAGGTGGAATTCTTCGCGGATGTACGCGGGGTGGCTCCCGGCCAGAGTGCCGTGTTCTACGAAGGTGACGATGTGGTCGGCGGCGGACTGATTCACGCCTCCCGCTAGACTTATTTCTCCGTCGGGATCGGCGGTGGGCCGTCGGGCAGGCGCTGATACCGGCCGACATCAGTTCCATAGCATCGGCGGCGCGGCGATCGTTCCAGGGGGCGGCGGCGGCGTGAGTGGCTTGACCGTGGAACTCTACGATAAAGTTGACAAGGGCCTGTGAGCAAGAGGGTAAAAATCCGGGTCATAGTGGCTGATTTCCCGGAAAATCACAGAAGCATACATCAGGGCGCCGGAGCGCAGGAAATAAGCAGATTGGAAAATTCCTGAAAGCTGCTCCTATTCTCTGGACCCCTGGTACAACTCATACTTGACGAAGCGAGCCTCTACCGGACCATTCATGACCGGAACTTTCCGACTACTCCGCAGGCCAACCGACTTGATCGCAGCCGGATTTGCTGAAATGATCCATGCCGTGTAACCGGCCCAGTGAGTCTTGAGGGTATCACCAATTTCCTGGTACAGGCCCTCGATGTCACCGGTTTCCATCCGCATTTCGTAGGGAGGATTGGTCACCATGATCTTTTCTGCATCCTCGATCTGTTTACCTAGGGGAGGGGTAAGTTGATCGAAGGGAGATTCCCGCAATTCTACCGCCTGATCGATTTTGGCGCGTTCCGCGGTGGCCCGTGCTACCGCTACGGCGACGCCGTCTATATCGGCACCCAGGATGGGGTAGGGGGCCGGCCGGATGCTATCCAGCGCGTTTTGCCGCACTGCGCTGTAGGCTGCGAGATCGAAGTCCGGCCAGCGTTGAAAACCGAAATCCCGCAGCAATCCCGGCGGACGGCGAGTAGCTAGAGTGGCCGCTTCCACCAGAAAGGTGCCGGATCCGCACATGGGGTCCACGAACACCTGATCACCGGTGTAGCCGGCCATCTGTAGCAAGCCCGCTGCGAGGACTTCATTGATTGGTGCCTCACCGGTCCGACGTCGATAACCCCGCCGGTGGAGACCTTCCCCCGAACTATCGACGCTGAGGTCTACCTGACCCTGGCCCGTTATACGTACGTGAATGCGAAGATCCGGGGCATCCTTATCAACCCCCGGCCGGGTATTGTATTTATCGCGAAACTGGTCTACGATGGCATCCTTCGTCAATTGCGCGATGTAGTGGGTATTGCGGAACCACCTTCCCGGATCGACTACGTCGACGATGAGGGTTCCCTCTGGCATCAGGTATTGCCGCCAATTATTCGCGCGCAGGCGGTCGTAAAGTTCCTGTTCATTGCGTACCTCGAATTCGTCGATGTTGATCAGTACACGCAGGGCGGTGCGTAGC
>JBASAV010000650.1:0-1906 GCA_049650785.1 Lewinella sp.
AGTCTTAATAGGCACGGTAGCTCAAACTCCACCGTTTGGAAGTTAATCGGATGATGTTGAAACATCAGCTGTCTCCCACCGGAATTGTCGGAGCGGTCAGCACCTGATGCCAACGTCCGCCGGGAAATATCCATCTAAAGCGGGTAGAATGTTTGTTCGGCCGGCCACTTAGGCGACCACTACCCCAATTATACCTCATGAAGGATTTTTACCTAGTATGCCTATTCCTCTCTTCCATACTTAGTGCGCAGCAGGGCTTCATCCTACCGCGTGGCAAAGCCGAATACCGGCAAGACATGTGCGTGAGCCCAACCGGCGACCGCATTCTATTCGGAGAAATCCCACTGGATTCCACGATACCGCTCGATTTGGATCCCGGATCGGGCGTGGCCCGTTTCCCCGGAACCGACAAGGAAGACCCCGGTAGCGCGTCCTACCTGGCATCCTACGCGCCTAATGGCGAACTCAATTTCGCCATATTGCTTTCCGACTCGACCAAAGCTCATAACGTCGTCAACGCCTACTACCTCGACACGGATAACGACGGGAATATCTACGTGCAGGGCATTTTCCACGGCTACCTTGACTTTGACCCCAGCGAGGAGGACTACATTGTCACCAACCCGGAAGAAAATAGGTGGATGACCTATGTTGCTTCCTACACCCCGCAGGGAGCGTTCCGTTTCGTGATCACTTTGCCAGATTACCAACCGGCCATTTACCAAAACGCGCGACTCCGGCAATTTGGCGTAGACGGTGAAGGCAACAGCTATTCCATGATCGGTTACGCTGACCATAGTTTCGACTACGATTTTGGAGATGGGGAGGCGATCATGGAGGGTAAGCGGTCCGTTATCGCATCTTATGACCGGGACGGAAACTACCGGTTTGCCTTTGAGACCTTCCACGCATTCAATAGTCTCGGGGTCTCCAAAATGGGTGATTTCTACTTGTCGGGCGCGCACCGCTCCGAGGATGCGGACTTTGACCTCGATCCCGATCCCAATAGCACCTACTACGTCCCGGAAATGGAGGAGGCGATATCCTCTATCGTGCTTTCCTTCACCGCTCAGGGAAATTTACGGTGGGCTCATCCCATGGGTGTCCATTCGTGGCTGCTCGACGGCGATAAAGACGGTAACCTGTACATGGCCGGCCCGATGAATCCCGGGGAAGTAGACTTCGACTTCAGTGCGGATACCTTCCTGCTCAAGGTGGACCCCACCTACGCGGACCACGATTATTTCCTGGCCAAATACGCCCGCGACGGCCAGTTGGTGAAGGCCCTGCTCCTGGAGGAACGATCCGACTCCTTCGCGCTGGAAAGCATTAGCGAATTCGCTCTGAGTGAGGACGGTGACCTGTACCTCAGTGGGCGGATCTACGGGGAGAATCTGGATCTCGACCCCTCCGAAAACGAAGTCCTCGTCAGCGGACAGGGTACGTACGGGGAACGCGTCCTGATCGCCGGCTACGATTCGGATCTGAATTACCGCTTCGGGTATACGCTCGGCGATACGATGGTCGACCAGATTTCAGATCTGGGGCTGTGGTTTAAAATAGCCCCCTCCCATGTATGCGGCGACTACGTGATCATGGCCGACGTGCCCCTGCCGCAAACGATCGATTTCGACCCGCGGGAAGGCTCCGAATACGTACCAGTGGGAGTAAATCCAGGTAGCCATACCGTCGGTCTGGCCTTGATCACCTATACCCACGACCTAAATGAAGGGGGGATGGATTGCCTGCTATCCGGCATCGCTGACCGGCAACCCCGGACAACCGCTTCCCTACGCGTCTATCCTAATCCTTCGGTTACGGGGAATTTCGAAATTGACCTATCCTTTGCGAACGGTGCGCCCGCCCAGTATCTCGTTGCCGATGTATCCGGGCGGATCGTCCGGCG
>JBASAV010000651.1:0-3543 GCA_049650785.1 Lewinella sp.
GGATAATACCCCGGATCTGTCGTTTGTGCTCGCAGGGGACGGCTAAAACCCGACGACCGTTACGAAAGCTTTCTACCGTATCGCTCAGGTAGCCCGCCCGACGGTATTTCTCGATCACCGAGCGAAAGGCCTTTTCCACTTCCCGCTGCTTACTTCCTAATAGTCGACGGATCCGACTGAGGTCTTCGGACGCATCCGTCCTAATATTCCCCTCCGCGTCGATCACGGATTCGATCGCGGCGCTGAGCTCGGCTACGTAATCAACCTGACTGACCACCCCATACAGGGAGGGAAAAGCCTGCTGGCGCGGGTTCGACTGGAAGAAACTAAAGAGCTGCTTGGCCTGCAGCAATAGAACATTAATCTTCGCCAATCCGGATTCAACCAACGCATAACCCTCCACCCGGAGGGCCTTCAGTTCCTCGCTGATGTCATCGTAAGCCGTGACGGCAAACATATTCTTCTCCTCCGTTCCCTGCCGGAATTCCGTCACCTCGTCGAGCCAGGTATTTATTTCCCGCACCTTTACGGACGGCACCAGGGCGAGGGCAGCCTCCCGACCCATGTCACCATTGCAGTGACGCTCCAGGAGGGTTAGGACTTTGTCGAATTCAAGCTTTTGTAGCGTATCAGCGGGAAGTAGCTGCATAAATTGTCACGAAGGGTAAAACAGACTAACGGCTGCCCCGTCGGATGGTTGGTACCTATTTATCCCGCCCCCGATTTTTCGTTCTCGGTCGATTCCATTCCTCGCGCTGCGCGAACGTGACCACGTTTTTGATAACCGCGATCATTCCCAGAAAGACCAGATACCCCACGGTGACCACCAGATAAATCCACCGGTACGATCCGGCCTCCCCGATCGTGAGTCCGCTGAATGCCCAGGCCAAAAGGCCGGCGCCTAACGCAAGTCCCATAAAGCTGTACATACTGCGACCCCAGTACTTCGCCGTATTGTCCGCGGAGGCACTGAGCACGGCGTTGAAGAGCGCGAAAAACAACATAAAACTGGCCGCACACAGCCAGGGGAATCGACTGCTCACTCCGACAGTATTGGTACCGGAAATGATCAGGCCGAATATATCGATGATCAATACCATGATCAAAACGACACCCGCCTGTATGACAGGATCGATCCGCTTTTCGAAGATGGACAACTCTGACGCCATAGTGCAGTCGTTTACCGACTAACAGCAACAGGGAATAATTGTTACCGGTTAGCTCACCTGCACACCATCCTCCGTTTTCTCCCGCTTAAAGGTACTCACCCACTCGATGGCCTCCCGGACGCGCTGTCGTTCCCGGTTTACCTCGGCTTCCGAATAGGAAAAAGCCTCGGCAAAAACCTTCAGCACGTCTTCGAGTACCGGCTCGATGCTCGGCATGTCAAAGTACAGGCGGCCTGACCGGCGCTCTACCCAATCGATGGGATACAGTGCCATCTCGTTGCGGATACACCAATCGGCTTCCGCGGCGGCCAACCGCGAGACATCCGTTTGCTCGGTCCGCTGCTCCGCCAGTCCAATAATTTCGGGGGTCTGCCGGCCGTAGTTAGAGACTAGATACGCCGCCCGGTCCGGAGCCAGACTGGCTTGGGTGAGTTGGTCGGCGATATCCTCTTCGTACCGCAGCACTTCATCGAAGTTCTGGAAGGGACCGCCGCTTAGGACGATCTTCCGTGTAGTCGTATCGGCGATATTCTCCCCGTCGTCGTGTAGTTGCTTGCCTAGCCGATCGACCACCCGCTCGGCCATCTTCCGGTAGCCGGTCAGTTTTCCCCCGGCTATGCTCAGCAGCCCGGAATCGCTTTCGAATATTTCGTCCTTGCGTGACATCTCCCCGGCCGACTTACCTTCTTCAAAGATCAGCGGTCGTACGCCGGCCCAGCTACTTTCCACGTCTTCCACAGTCAAATCGACCGTTGGGAAAATGGCGTTGGTAGCGTCCAAAAGGTAATCCACGTCCTCCCGGTATACCGGAATGGCGTTCGGGTCACCTTTGTACGGCGTATCCGTTGTACCAATGTAGGTGCAACGCAAGCGGGGAATGGCAAAGAGCATGCGACCGTCGGCCACGTCAAAGTAGCAGGCGTGCGCCAGAGGCAAGCGTTCGCGCGAGACAACAATGTGCACCCCCTTACTCAGAAAGAGACGCTTGTTGTTCATACTCTTATCGATCTTCCGCAGATCGTCAACCCAGGGCCCGGCGGAGCTGATCACGTGATGGCAGGTAATTTCAAAGTCCCGGTCGTCATAGCGGTCCCGGCATTTTATACCCTGGATCTGCCCGTCCTCACCGTATTGAAAATTCGTGGCCTCCACGTAGTTCAGTGCGAGCGCCCCTTTTTCAACCGCCGTTTTAATATTCTCTACGGTCAGCCGGGCATCATCCGTGCGGTACTCCGCGTAAAATCCACCTCCCTTGAGGATGTCATCCCGAAGCAGAGGTTCGATTTCCAGCGTCTCCTCCTTGGACAGCATCACCCGTTTGTCGTCGCCCTCCACGTCAGCCAGGAAGTCGTACACCCACAAGGCCATGCTGGTCGATAGCTTTCCGAGCGATCCGCCCTCGACTAAGGGCAGTAACATTTTCTCGGGGCGGACCAGGTGCGGCGCGAGCTTGTGCACGACCGCTCGTTCCTGTCCGACTTCCCTTACCAATCCAATTTCCAGATTCTTCAGGTAGCGCAGGCCCCCGTGAATCAGCTTGGTCGACTTACTGCTCGTGCCACTGGCAAAATCATTGCGCTCGATGAGGGCGGTCTTCAGGCCCCGGCTGGCGGCATCGAGTGCTACCCCGGCACCCGTAATACCACCGCCGATAACGACCAGGTCAAAAGACTCCTCATCGAGTCGCTGAATGTTACGTTTTCTGTCCTGACTTGCCTGCATGCGTGGTTGTTGTGGGCGCCGGAGCGCGGGAGATTCGCAACTTACAACACCGGTAGCCAGGATAGGTTACCCTCAGGCATTTTCAGGGCGCAGCTTCCGAACGGTCCGTCCGGCCTGCCACATCTCGCTATCGCTCAGTTCTTTGAGCTCCACTTCCAGTTTTTTCCGGTAATCCGACTGGCTGTTGGAGTCAATGCTCCGTTGGGCTTCCTCACCGCTGGCGACGCTTTGGTACAGATCCTCGAACACCGGCTTGACGGCGTCGCGAAACTTGTCCTTCCAGTCCAGGGCGCCCCGCTGCGCGGTTGTCGAGCAGTTAGCATACATCCAGTCCATACCGTTTTCGGCAACCAGTGGCATCAGGCTCTGGGTCAGCTCCTCGACCGTTTCGTTGAAGGCTTCCGAGGGGCTGTGGCCATTGGCCCGTAGTACGTCATACTGCGCCTCGAAGATGCCCTGGATAGCACCCATCAGCGTGCCTCGCTCGCCGGTCAGGTCACTGTATACTTCCCGCTTGAAATCAGTTTCGAACAGGTATCCACTTCCTACGCCAATTCCCAGCGCGACGACCCGCTCGAAGGCACGCCCGGTAGCATCCTGGTCGATGGCGAAGCTGGAGTTCAGGCCACGTCCCTCCAGGAACAGGCGACGC
>JBASAV010000652.1:0-3780 GCA_049650785.1 Lewinella sp.
CGCGGAGCGCCGCGGCGCTATCGGTGGTGAAGTAGGGGTTACCTGTACCCGCGCTGAAGATGACGACCCGCCCATTTTCCAGGTGGCGGATGGCACGCCGACGGATATACGGCTCGGCGATCTGTTGCATTTCGATGGCGGAGACCAGGCGGGTAAAGACCCCGTGGGTTTCCATCATGCTCTGCAGCGCCATGCCGTTGATGACCGTGGCAAGCATGCCCATGTAGTCGCCCTGGGTACGCTCCACGCCGGACTCGGCTGCCGATAGGCCCCGGAAAATATTACCACCGCCGATGACTACCGCTACTTCTACGCCGATGTCGATTAGCTCCTTAATCTGCTTGGTGTAGTAGGTAAGCATTTTCGGATCGATGCCGTACTGCTGGTCGCCCATTAGGGTCTCACCGGACAGTTTGAGCATGATGCGACGGTATTTTAGGGCCATGGTCATTCGGGATTTTGGCAAAGGTAGTTAATAGACGCAAGGTCGCTGCGCTCCTTGCTGGTAGGCGGACCTTTGGTCCTTAGTCGACGCGGTTGCTACGCTTCCGCTTGGTAGACGGGCCTGCGGCCCTGGGTAGGGGCAGAAGCTAGAGGCGCCGCTCGAGCTGGGGAACCAAATCGTCTTTCCAGCCAAGGAAGCTGCCATCGAGAATACGCTCGCGGGCCTCCCGGACCAGGGAGAGGTAGAAGGCCAGGTTGTGAAGGGTAGCGAGTTGGCCGGCCAGGAGCTCGTTGCAGCGGAGGAGGTGGCAGAGATAGGCTTTGCTGTGGACCTGGGAGGTCGGGGCGGCGTCGGGGCGGTCATCGATGGAAGAGTGGTCGTTCTTCCACTTGGCATTGCGGATGTTGATGATGCCGTCGCGGGTGTAGAGCATACCGTGGCGGGCGTTGCGGCTGGGCAGGACGCAGTCGAACATGTCGATGCCGCGGGCGATGCACTCCAGAATATTGGCGGGAGTGCCGACGCCCATCAGGTAACGGGGCTTGTTTTTGGGCAGGATGTCGCAGCACAGCTGGGTAATACGGTACATATCGGGGATGGGCTCCCCCACCGAGAGGCCGCCGATGGCATTGCCGGGTTGGTCCTGGGAGGCGATGAACTCGCACGATTGCTTACGCAGATCATCGAAGCTGCCGCCCTGCACGATGGGAAAGAGCGCCTGGCTATGACCGTATTTGGGTTGGCTTTCCTTCATGTAGGTCACACAGCGCTCCAGCCAGCGATGGGTGAGGTGCATGCTGTTCTCGGTGTACTGGCGGGTGGAAGGGTAGGGGGGGCACTCGTCGAAAGCCATGACGATATCGGCCCCGATGCTGCGCTGGATACCCAGACTACTTTCGGGACTGAATAGGTGCTTGCTCCCGTCGATGTGACTGGCGAAGGTGGCACCCTCCTCGGTGATTTTACGGCGGTGCGCCAGACTGAAAACCTGGTAGCCGCCGCTGTCGGTGAGGATGGGGCCGTCCCACTGCATAAAACGGTGCAGGCCACCGGCGGCTTCGAGGACTTCGGTACCGGGGCGGAGATAGAGGTGGTAGGTATTGCCGAGGATAATCTGGGCCCTGACCTGCTCCTTCAGTTCCCGTTGGTGAACCCCCTTGACGGTGCCGAGGGTGCCCACCGGCATGAAAATGGGGGTCTGGATAGTTCCGTGATCGGTAGTAACGACGCCGGCCCGTGCATCGGAGGCCGTATCGGTGTGCTGAAGCTCGAATTGCATCCGCGCGAAGGTAGGAAGCGGGTGGGGTTGCCACCTTACCTTCGCCCCATGAAGTTTCTGATCGCCGGCCTCGGCAACCCCGGCCCCAAGTACGAAGACACCCGCCACAACGTAGGCTTCCGTGTGCTGGAAGACCTCACCGACGACTGGAAGACGGAAAATCTGGGCGACGTAGCCCGTATCCGCCACCGGGGAAAGCAGCTCATTCTCCTTAAGCCGAATACCTTCATGAACCTAAGTGGGAAGGCCGTCCGCTACTGGCTACAGGCAGAAAAGGTCCCTAAGGAAAACCTGCTGGTGGTCATGGACGACCTCCACCTCGATTTCGGACGGCTGCGTCTGCGGGGCAAGGGTAGCGACGCCGGTCACAATGGCCTGAAGGATATCGATCAGATGACGGGGGGCAACAACTACGCCCGGCTGCGCGTCGGTATCGGCAAGGATTTTCACCCGGGCCAACAGGCTGATTACGTACTTAGTGAGTGGAACGCCGAAGAGCGCGACGCGCTGCCCCAACTGGTAGAAGATGCGGCGGCCGCCTGCCTTAGTTTCTGTGCCCACGGCCTGGCTAACACCATGAGCGCCTATAACCGATAAACCGTTCCGGTAATCCGGTGTTACGCCTACACATAACACAACACTAACCACAACACCGCTTGAAGTCGACTGCTACCATCGTTGGGGCCGGTTTTGCCGGCCTGTCCGCTGCCGCATATCTGGCTAAGGCAGGCTATCAGGTGCAGTTGCTGGAGAAAAATTCTGGCCTTGGCGGGCGTGCCCGTCAGTTTCAGGCGGAAGGCTTCACCTTCGATATGGGCCCCAGTTGGTACTGGATGCCCGAAATTTTCGAACAGTTTTTCAATGCCTTCGGCCATTCAGCCAGTGACTATTACGAGTTGGTTCGCCTCGATCCCAGCTACGAAGTCGTGTTTGGCGTAGAGGATCGCGTTGAGATACCTGCCTCTACCGCCGAGTTGTTCGAATTATTCGAACGGCTGGAACCCGGCAGCTCAGCCAATCTCCGCAAGTTCCTGAAGGAAGCGGAGTACAAGTATCGCGTCGGAATCAACGAGTTCGTCCACAAGCCCGGACACAGTATACTCGACTTTGCCGATCTGCGGGTCGTCAAATCGGCCTTCCGGCTGCAGATGCTGACGGACATGGCCTCCTACGTGCGCAAGCTATTCAAGCACCCGCAACTGATCCAGTTGCTGGAATTCCCTGTGCTCTTTCTCGGTGCCACGCCGGCCAATACCCCCGCGCTGTACAGCCTGATGAACTATGCCGACCTGGAGCTGGGTACTTGGTACCCCCTTGGCGGCATGCACAAGATCATCGAAGGCATGGCCGCCGTTGCCCGCGAGCAGGGCGTCGAGATCGTATCGGGTGCAGCCGTCACGGAAGTGGTGACTAGTGGGGGGAAAGTGACTGAGGTGGTGACCGAAGATGGCAGCCGATACCCGTCGGACGTGCTCGTCTGTGCCGCTGATTACCACCACTTCGAACAGCAGGTGCTCGAGCCAGCCGACCGGGTTTACTCGGAGAGTTACTGGTCCAAGCGCACGATGGCCCCCTCCAGTCTGCTCTTCTATATCGGCCTGGATCGTAAGGTACCCGAGCTGCATCACCATACGCTATTCTTTGACGCCGATTTCAACCGGCACGCCCACGAGATTTATGAGGAACCCGCTTGGCCGGAAGATCCCCTATTTTACGTCTGTGCCCCTTCGGTCACCGATCCTTCGGTGGCACCGGTGGGTTACGAAAATATGTTTTTCCTCCTTCCCCTGGCCCCCGACCTCGATGAGGATCCCAAACGCCGGGAGCACTACTGGAACCTGATGTGCGATCGCCTGCAGCAACGTATCGGTTTTGACATTCGCCCGCACGTCGTGTACCGACGGAGCTATGCCCACCGGGAGTTCCGGGAAGATTACAACGCCTTTCGCGGCAACGCTTACGGTCTGGCTAATACCCTTACCCAGACGGCCTTCCTGAAGCCGAAGCTGCGCAGCAAAAAATTAAAGAACCTCTGGTACGCCGGTCAGCTAACTAC
>JBASAV010000653.1:0-3843 GCA_049650785.1 Lewinella sp.
CCGCTACGGTGACTTCGCCGAAGAATTGCACAACCGGGGCTACGCCCTTCATAATCTGGCTTCGCTACCACACATCACCGTTGCCGGGGCATGCGCTACGGGTACTCACGGATCTGGTGTGGAGAACGGAAACCTGGCTACGGCGGTGGTCGCCTTTGACCTCGTGAAACCCGATGGCGAACTGGTCCGAATCGACCGGGAGCACCCGGATTTTTCAGCCGTGACGGTCGGCCTGGGAGCCTTTGGCATCATTACCCAAATGACCTTGCAGGTGCAACCCACCTTCGAGGTACAACAGGAGATCTACAATAATCTTCCCCTTACCTCGGTGGTCGACCACTTCGACACCATCATGTCCGCCGGCTACAGCGTCAGTCTGTTCACCGACTGGCTAGATGGGAATGTCAGTGAGGTCTGGATCAAGCGACGCACGGATGCCAGACAAGAATCCTTGGGCGGGGAATACTACGGTGCCCTGGCTGCGACCGAGAACATGCACCCCATCGCCGGCCTCTCCACCGAGGCGGTTAGCGACCAGATGGGCCGTCCGGGACCCTGGTACGATCGCCTGCCTCACTTCAAGATGGGCTTCACGCCCAGTGCCGGTGAGGAACTGCAGTCGGAATACTTCGTCCCCCGGGACAATGCCGTAGAAGCCATTCTGTCAATTGAAGCCATGCGCGATGTCATCAACCCGCATCTGCTGATCTCCGAAATTCGCACCATCGCCGCCGACGAGTTCTGGATGAGCCCGGCCTACCAGCGCGATAGCGTGGCGCTTCATTTCACCTGGAAGCAGGAGGAGGTGGAGGTACTGGCCTTGCTGCCCCAAATTGAGGATGCGCTGGCACCCTTCTCCGTCCGCCCCCACTGGGGCAAGCTATTCACTGTTAACGCGGCTACCCTCCGCCAGCGTTACCCGAAGATGAACGACTTCGTGGCCCTCACGAAACGCTACGATCCGGAAGGTAAATTCATGAATACTTACCTCGAGAATCGCGTGCTGTAAGACAGGCGGCTCTCCAATGTCGATAGTGATCGGTAAATGCTTACTCCTATCGTAGTCCGAGGTCGAGACCTTGCAGGTCGAGGGGTACCAATATACCTCTACCCCTCCTCCAGCCAGCCCATTACCTCCTCGCAAATCCGGTGGCTTTCCAGGATGCCATCCAAATAATTCACGGGCAGGGGTTCGCCCCGTACCACCCGCAACCAGTGGTCGATCATGGCGGTAAAGCCCCGCTTTTCCAGGGTGGGGGTCCAGTTGCCAAAGCCCAGGTGGTCCGTACGATCCTTATGGTAGTGTTGGCCATCGTGTAGTTCGGCGATTTCCCATTTGTGACCGGCCGTGTAGTATTCGACGCGCTCTTCCGTCCGCCCGCTGATGCGGTTCATGCCCCCGGTGACCAGGCAATCCCCCTGCTGCCAGCGAACCTGGACATTAGCCAGCTTCTCGCCCCGCATCCGGGTGAAAATCTGGAGGCCCTCCACCGGTCCCCGGCCCAGGAAGCGTAAGCTATCCACCACGTGGATGAAGTCATCGTATACAAATGACCGCGGATCGCCCGGCATGTCTACCCGGTTCTTATGCCAGTTCAGCTGGATCGCGGCGTCTTTATTCATCAGCGCATGTATGAGGGGGGCATACCGCCGGTTGAAACCAACAAACAGGGGCGTTCGCCTTTTGCGGGCCAGATTGATCAGCTTCTCGGTGGCCACCAGGGAATCGCAAACGGGCTTGTCCACAAAAACCGGGATCCCGGCCTCCAAAAGGGGCGCAACGATCTTGGCGTGGGCGTCGGTCGCCGCGTGCACCATAGCCGCGTCGGGTCGGTGCCCGATCAGGGTATCCACCGAGGAATAGGTTTCCGCTACCCGGTACTGGCCGGCCAGGCGGGCCAGGTGTTCCTCGTCCCGGGTACACAGGATCGGCTTAATACCGGCGTGGGCGGTCATCAGCGGCAGATAGGCCTTCTCCGCAATGTCGCCCAGACCGATTAGCGCGATCCGTAGGGTTGGTGTGTCAGACATGAATAAAACTAACTAAGTGATTGCCCCCGCTGGCTGCTCTACCCCCTGGCTGTATCTTGTGTTCGATGTTTTTCCGTCTTCTCTACGTAGTGTGCGGCTTATATGGCCTCGTGTTTTCGACTGCACAAACCTTGCTAGCGCAATCGACCACCGAAGATTCCCTGGCCATGGCCGATTTTCTGGCGGTATAGCAACAAGTGTCCGCCTCCTTCTCAGACTTGGTATATGCCGACTACGGTTCGTTGTACGGACAGCCACTGAATATCTTCGCTCGGCAAGTTGATTCTCTGCAGGATCGCTACCCGGAACTCCTGGAGCGCCACGCGGCGGGCCTGCCTCGGCCATTCATCTTTGACGATAGCCTGGGCACGGTGTACTTCTTCGATCGATTGATCCTGGAATATCCCAGCCTGCATTTCGATTTTACCGGTGATTCGTTCCCGTTGAATCAGCAACTTTCCGGCCGATTGCGGGCCCACGGGGCGAATTTTGACCGGTATGCGTATCTCGAGAACCGCGACTTGCGAGCGTATGTCGCCAGCTTTTTGCGGCTGGGCATCGACCCGAACCGCATCCTTGCTACCGGCAAGTCCTCCGGTGGACACCTAGCTCTGGCTACCGCGCTGGCGGAGGCTTCCGATACGGCTCGGTTTACTGCCATGCCGAATGCGATGGTGGTCATTGCCGGTGTGTACGACCTGACCGTGGACAACGCAAGATGGATCCAGCGAGCGGCTCCGTTGGTAAAACAAGTGAAAATTTTTCTCCGCTTCAAATGCTGGCAGAGGAGCTCTCCCCCCCCCAGTCTACTCCTCCACGGATCAAATGATCGGAATTGCCCGTACGCTACCGCCTTGGAATTCTCAGAACGTGCGGACAAAGACGGCCTTCCGGTGGATTTACATACCGTTTAAGGAGGCGAACGCTTTGTCTGGTTCGGTCCGCATCCTGGAGAGGTAGGCCGGGCGAAGACTGAATTTATTGAAAAGCTTGGTTGGGATTAAATAACATACTTCCTGCGCACCGCCGCCAAAATGAACTTTAACGTAAACCCAACGCCTTGGTTGTTGCCCAATTCGAACTTTTAACCGATATTTGGGTTGGATTAATACTTCCCGGATATTTCCGGAGAAGCGAGACACTATAGAAACGACACGATGAATTTTACACGGATTATCCGCTTATGCGGACTAATGCTGCTGGTTTTCTGCCTGCACCCCACTTCCCTTTTTTCCCAATCTGATATGCCCGGTCGCCTGGAAGCCGACTTCGATGCGCTGTCCATCGCCCGCGGTGGTTACAACTTGCGCGTCGGTTACCAACATCGCCACCTGCGTTTGGGGGTTATGACCTTTAATCACCGCCAACCCAGCCTGGTGATAGCAGAACGGAATGTTACGATTCGGACTTCCGGCATCGGTTTCGGAGCCGATTATTTCCTACGTCCCGCGCGCGGATTTTTTGCCGGGTTGCACGCCGCCTTCCACGAAGAAGAACTCAACCGGGAGACCAATGAAGATACCGCCACCCAAAAGACGGTGGAAACTAGTCTGCAAACCGGCTACCGATGGGCCTTCGGCCGGGAGGAAGAAGGCATGCGCGGTCTGTATCTGGAAATGGTACTCTCCGTAGCGACCCGCCCCGGAGCTCAGTCCGTCAGTCTGGGTTCCGATACCTACACCGCTAAGGCCGTTGCCATCCAGCCCGGTCTGCGTATGGGCTACCGCTTCTGACCGACGGGTTTTCATATCTCCGGCATTAGGGGTACTTTTCAGGCTTACCCAAAAGCCTGAAGAATGAAGAACCTATACC
>JBASAV010000654.1:0-7371 GCA_049650785.1 Lewinella sp.
CTATATCATACCTGCTCCGCCTCTTTCCCCTTCTGTTCTTTCTCGCTTGCGCCCAACAACCCGGGTCCGAAGCACCTGGAAGCAACACGGCGGACGAACTAACCGCCACCACTTTCCTACTTGGCACTTATGATGACCCGGGGGTTCACGAGCCGGGCATCTATCGTTTTGCCCTGCAGGATGACGGGTCGCTGGTGAATCAGGGGAGGGTAGTGGAGGCAAGCAATCCCTCCTTCATCGCCTACAACACCGACCGAACCACCCTGGTATCCGTCGAGCAGTTGAACGGAGAACCTGGGCAGGTAGTGAGTTTTTCAGTGGAGGGGGATAGTTTGCGCCTGATCAACCAGCAGACCGCGGGAGGTTTGGGTCCCTGCCATATCAACGTCAATGAAGAAGGGTACGTCACGGTCGCCAACTACACCTCCGGTAATCTCGAGATGTTGCAATTGGACGACGAGGGTCAACTCAGCAATCCCCTGGACCTCCAGGATCACCGGCAACGAGGATCCGAAGAACCCCACGCGCATTCGTCTTATTTCATCAATGACGATGAGGAAGTACTAGCCGTAGATCTGGGAACCGATGAAGTGTGGCATTACCGAATCGACGAAGAGTCTCAGAAACTGGTTCCCGCCGATCCCCCGTCCGTCCGCATGGAAGCGGGGGCCGGACCGCGTCACCTGAGCCTGCATCCGAACGGGAAGTGGATATACATCATCAACGAATTAAATAGCACCGTTACGCAGGTATCCCGCGAAGGGGAAAGCTTTCAAGTGGTGGATAGCTGGTCAACCCTACCCGGCGATTTCGGTGGAGAGAGCTTCTGCGCTGACATACACACCAGCGTCGACGGACGCTTTGTGTATGGCTCTAACCGAGGCCACAACAGTATCGTGGTGTTTGCGGTAGACCAGGAAAGCGGAGCCCTTACTCCATTGGAGTTCGAATCCGTAGCTGGTGACTGGCCGCGTAATTTCGCCCTCTCGCCCGAGGAGGACTATTTGCTGGTGGCCAACCAGCGATCCAAAAACATCACCACACTGAGTAGAAATGAAGAGACCGGAATGTTGGACTTCGTAGGTACTACGAGTGCCCCCATTCCGGTCTGCATCTTATTCTAACGATTCGGGTAGTACCCGTGATTAGCTAGCCTTTTTGGTCTTGGCCTTTGCCTTGCCTTTCTTCGGCTTGTCAGCACGTTTGAAGGCGAAAACCAGCGTGGCCAGTGGTGGTAGCGTTAGTTCTATGTGGCTGGGACGACCGTTCCATTCACTGGGGACGGACTGCATTTCCTCCTGCTTATAGTTGCCAGTCCCCCCGTACTTTTCATCGTCACTGTTGATGACGGGCGTATAACTGCCCTCGAACGGAACACCAACGCGGTATTTGGAACGAACGGCTGGGGTCAAGTTGTGGATCACGGCGAGCACGTCCTGCTCATCCTTGCCACGCCGCATGTAACTGAGTACACTATTCTGGTGGTCGCCGATGTCGATCCATTCGAATCCCTTCGGATCGTAGGCATTCTCGTAGAGGGCCGTGGTGGTTCGGTACAGTTGATTCAGGTCCGAGACGAAAGTCTGCAGAGTAGAGTGCGGCTTGTACTGCGTCAGGCTCCAGTCAATTCCTCTTTCGATGCTCCATTCGGTGGTTTGCCCGAATTCGCCCCCCATGAAATTAAGCTTGCTGCCAGGGTGCGTCATCATGTAGCCGTAGAGCAATCGCATATTTGCGAAGCGTTGCCATTCGTCCCCGGGCATCCGGTCGATGATCGGCCCTTTACCGTGCACGACCTCATCGTGACTAAGCGGCAACATGAAGTTTTCGCTGAAGGCATACATCAGTGAGAAGGTCAGTTCACCGTGGTGGTAGCTCCGGTGTACGGGATCATTCTTGAAGTAGCTGAGGGTGTCGTGCATCCAGCCCATCATCCACTTCTGGCCGAAGCCTAGTCCGCCGATGTAGGTAGGTCGGCTGACACCACTGAAGGCGGTCGACTCCTCGGCAATGGTCATCGAATCCGGATATTCACGGAACACCGTTTCGTTGAATTCCCGCAGGAACTCAATCGCTTCCAGGTTTTCGTTGCCACCGTATTGGTTGGGGATCCATTCCCCCTCCTTCCGACTGTAATCGAGATACAGCATCGAGGCTACGGCATCCACGCGGAGACCATCGATATGGTAGCGGTCCAGCCAAAACAGCGCGTTGGAAATGAGGAAGGAACGGACCTCGTTGCGGCCATAGTTAAAAATAGCGCTTTTCCAGTCTGGGTGAAAGCCCTTGCGTGGATCGGCGTGATCGTAGAGGTGCGTCCCGTCGAATTGCGCCAATCCGTGCGCGTCATTCGGAAAATGGCTCGGTACCCAGTCAAGAATGACCCCGATACCGGCCGCGTGTAACTTGTCAACGAGGTACATGAAATCCTGCGGGCCGCCAAACCGGCTACTTGGCGCGAAGTACCCCGTGATCTGATATCCCCAACTCGGGAAATAGGGGTGCTCCATGACCGGGAGAAACTCGACGTGCGAGTAATTCATCTTCTTCAGGTAGTCTACCAACTCGGTAGCCAGTTCCCGGTAGCTCAGGCTTTCGTTCTTCTCGGTTTTCTTCCAGCTGCCAAGGTGTACTTCGTAAACGGAATACGGACTGTCGATACCATTGTATTGGTAGCGCTTGCCCATCCACTCGGTATCCTCCCACTCGTAATACGTATCCCAGACAATGCTGGCCGTTTTGGGTGGGGTTTCCCACAGCCGGGCGTAAGGGTCACCCTTTTCCAGGATGTCACCGTTCTGAATTTCAACGGCGTATTTGTACGTAGCTCCGCTTTCCACCCCTTCGACAAATCCTTCGTGTATACCACTGCTGTCCCAGCGCGGGTAGAGGCGATGTGATGACTTGTCCCAGCCGTTGAAGTCACCGATAACGCCTACCGATTTGGCACTGGGCGCCCAAACAGCAAAGTAGGTACCCTTCTTGCCGTCGACTTCGATAACGTGGCTGCCAAGCTTATCGTACATGCGAAAGTTCTTGCCGGCGCGGAAGAGATTAATGTCGTAATCAGTAAAGAGGGAATGAGAGAGAACGGTGTCTGGCACGTGGAAATCGGGTTTAAAAGTTAATATGAGTTAAGGGTGGTAACGTGAAAAGGCCGGCTATGTTAATTACTTCCTATAGTTAGTTCAGGGCAAGAAATTGGTGGATTAAGCAACCCATCTTAGAAGGAAGAAACATGAACCCATGCAGAAATTATACCCCCTGTTGTTCGCCCTCCTTTTCCTATCAAGTAGCTGTGCGACCATCTTCTCCGGCACCACGGATCAGGTGTTCTTTGACTCCCGGCCGGAGGGAGCGGCGGTGTACCTCGACAATCACTACCTCGGACGTACACCCTTGCGCACCAGCATTCCCCGGACTACCCGGGTACGCTACCTGACCTACGAGCTGGAAAACCACGAACCATCCACCCAACTCCTGCGGAATCGAGTGGATGGCATAACGTTTATCAACTTGTTGTGGTGGCCCGGATTCGTCATCGACGCGGCGACCGGGGCTATCTGCCGGATTGAATATACCAGCTACTATACGGAGTTGTATCCACTGCCGGAAGGCGTGGCACATCCGGATACCTTCCGGGAATGAACGATGAAGGCTATTTTTTCCCGCCCTTCAGTTCCTGCTGCATCTTCTTCAGCTCGTCGGTTTTCACTGCGGCGGCGAGCTTGGCCTGTTCCTGCCAGGTATCGTGCTTGGCCAGACGGAAACGGGCTCCCGCTTTCTGTAATACGTCAGCGAGTTGCTTCTCCTTGGCCTTGGCCAAATCGGAGTAGGTATTAATACCAGCCTCATTGAGCAAGCCAGCAATTTTTGGTCCGATGCCTTCGATCTTCTTTAGATCATCTCCTGTGGCAGCGGCGGCTTTCTTAGCAGGGGCCTTCTTAGCGGGTGCAGCTTTTTTGGCAGCGGCTTTCTTCGGCGTAACTACCGGCTTGCTTGCGGGGGCCGAAGTCGCGGCTTCGACCTTGTCAGCCTTCTTGGCCGTAGCCTTTTTGGCGGCGGGTGCTTTAGTGGTCTTCTTCGCGGCGGGCTTCTTGCCTTCGGCTACTTGCTCCAGGGAGAAGCAGCAGTTGGTTGATCCGTGTCCGCTGTCGGTGTAAGCCTCGGCACTGTCATCGTTGGCCCAGTGGTGTCCGTCGATGAGGTACCGAAACTGGTAATGGCCGGCAGCAAGCTCCGTGGTGCCGGTATAAGAGCTTTTACCGCTCTTAAGCTTCAACCCATCGTCCCAACTCCAGTCATTAAAATTACCGAGTACGCGGACATCGCGGTTTTCGCCGACGCGTTCCTGGGGAATGTCGAAGGAGACTTTATACTGTTTCTTGGACTTAACGTAGTTAGACTTAATCATCGTGGGTGTCTTTAATGCAAAATTATAACTCTACTGCCTGAACGTCAAAGCTTTGGGCGGCAAGCGCAGGGTTTATGTATGCAACGTGGAGGGGCGCCTCAGGTTTACTCCCATAAAATGTTCCGATTGCTGTCGGCTGTTGCTCACAATATCGCGCTACAGGCCCCGTAAGACGCAATTATTGACGGTATCCGCAATCTGAAATTTTCGAAAAAAATTTAGCGGCGGGGGACCACTTGGCACGTCAAGCGCGACACGCAAACCAATTTACCACGCTGATCGGTGATATCGATTTGCCACACTTGTACCGTCCGGCCTATACGTACCGGCCTTACCGTTCCGGTAACCCGACCACCTTCCTGTACACTGCGTAGGTGACTGGCATTGATATCTACTCCGACCACGATGTTCTTCTCGGGTTCGTCCAACACGAGAAAACCGGCGACGCTGCCGAGGGTCTCCGCCAGGGCTACCGAGGCGCCACCGTGGAGCATGCGGAAGGGTTGGACCGTACGCTCATCTACGGGCATTTCCGCCACCAGATAATCGTCTCCGAAGTCGACGAACTCCATGCCCAGGGTAGCCCCCAATGACCTGGGGCCCATTCCATTCATCTTCTCCAGGGTAGGGGGTGTCTTCCATATCATACTCATGCGACATTCTTTTGGCTGATGGCTACGATCACTTCGGCTGCCTTCTGCATTTCATAAACACTGGCCCATTCGTACGGGGAGTGAAAGGCATGTTCCCCGGCAAATATATTCGGGCAGGGAAGCCCCATAAAGCTGAGCCGTGCCCCGTCCGTACCACCGCGGATGGCTGCCCTCCGCACGGGAAGTCCTACGGATCGGATAGCTTCCTCGGCAAGTCGAACGACACGGGGGTGTTCGCTGATGACTTCCTTCATATTGCGGTACTGTTCTTTTACCTCAAGCGTCACCTGGCTATTTGGATAGTTTGGTCCGATCTCTTCGATGATGGACTGCAGCACGGCAGCGTAATCGCTCAACTGGTCGGTAGTAAAGTCCCGCAGTATGAAGTCAATGCGGGCGCCCTCCGCTTTTGCCGTCATGCTCACCGGATGGATGAAGCCATCCCGGTCCGCCGTGGTCTCCGGGCTTAGTCCCTTCCGGGGTAAAGCGGCGATGATATCAGCGGCGATCTTGACGGCGTTCTCCAGTTTATCCTTGCCAAAGCCCGGATGGGCGCTTACCCCCTCGATGGTGATCGTAGCCGCATCGGCACTAAAGGTTTCGTCCTCCAGGCTTCCGCGGGCCTCCCCATCAATGGTGTAACCGAAGTCGGCGGCTAGCTTTTCCATATCCACGGCATCTACGCCGCGCCCGATCTCTTCATCAGGGGTGAATAAAAGACGGAGTCGACCGTGCGGTATGTGGGGGTTCTGTAGTAGATGCTCCACCGCCGCCATAATTGCCGCAATTCCGGATTTGTTATCGGCTCCGAGGAGGGTGTCTCCGCTGGACGTTACGATGGTCTGGCCTATGTTGTCCGAAAGCCCCGCGAACTCGCTGGCGCGAATCACCACCTTGTTGCCCAGGGGTAGGGTTAAATCTCCACCGTCGTAATCCCGGTGGACGATGGGCTTCACGTCGGTACCACTGGCGTCCGGACTGGTATCCATGTGGGAGCAAAAGCAAATGACCGGGGCGGTTTCGTGACCCGGCGTAGCCGGTAGGGTAGCGTAGACGTAGCCATGCTCGTCGAGTTCGACATCGCTTACACCCAGCTCTTGCAGTTCATCTACCAGCAAACGGGCCAGGTCAAATTGCTTTTTGGTGGAGGGTTGGGTCGTAGAAGCTGGGTCGGACTGGGTGTCAACAACCACATACCGGAGGAATCGATCTAATACTTGCATCCCGCAATATAGTTTGGGCTAATGAGTGCGTCCGACAGGAGACAAGGGCCATCGAACATTTGTTGGATAATGCGGGATTTACTGAGTTACGTTGCTCCTGCGCTCCGCCGCAAACAACCTGATCCAATTAACCGAATGACCTACTCCACCACATTTGTAGCCGTCCTCGTTCTGTGCCTGGCCGGTGGCTTGATCTACTACCTGTTCCGCGACGAACCCATGGGGCCGTTGCCTGAATTTCGCAAGCAGTGGCGTCGGCTGCTACGTAAAAAGGTAACCTACTATAAGACGCTGGACCGCAAGGAAAAGAAACGCTTTCAGGAGCGGATGCGCTACTTCTTTCAACGCGTAGAGATCACCGGTATTGATACGGAAGTAACCGAACTGGATCGGGTACTGGTGGCTGCCAGCGGCATTATTCCCACCTTCGGGTTCGACGACTGGAACCAGTACCCAAAGTTGCGTGAAGTACTGCTCTACCCCAATACCTTCAACAAGGAAACTTTTGCCACGGAGGGGGAGGGCCGCACGATTGCGGGGATGGTCGGCGGCGGCTATATGAACGGGAAGCTGCTCCTTTCGCAGCACGCTCTTCGTGCGGGCTTCGACAATGCCGGGCGCAACAACACGGGTATTCACGAATTTACCCACTTACTGGATAAAGCGGACGGGGAAACGGACGGGATTCCCGATTACTTCCTGGACAACCAGTACCTGATCCCCTGGGTAGAAATGATCCGGTCGGAAATGGCCGCTATTCAGCACGGTAATTCTGATATTGACGAGTATGCGCTGACGAATAAAGCCGAATTCTTTGCCGTGGCGGCCGAGTATTTCTTTAACCGGCCGGCCGCTTTCGCCGGTAAGCACCCCGAGTTGTTTGCCCTGATGGAGCGGATATTCCACCAGGATATGGATCACGACGGTGGCGTAGGGACGGTAGACCATAAGGATCCCGTTGCCGCCGGACCGGAGTAGGCGCAAACATGTCTAATTAGCTGTGGTTACTTCAGGGATGATTTTAGCTATACGCCGCCGCTACAACGAAACCTTTACTAACGAGGCTTACCGGGCCATGATG
>JBASAV010000655.1:0-10290 GCA_049650785.1 Lewinella sp.
AGCCTGCGGTTACAGTCCAGCGGTATTTCTGAAGATCACTTCCTGATCGAAGCCGCCCGCCAAGCCCTGCCGAACGCCAAATTATACGGTTCCCCGACCCTCAGCGATCAGGCGCTGATGCCCTTCCCGACGCTCAAGCTCGGTCCGGGGGATAGTGCGCGTAGCCATTCGGCGGATGAGTTTATTTGGGTGGAGGAGGTTTTATCGGGGACTTCGGGGTATGCGGAGGTTATTCTTGGATGTAGGAGTATTTTAAGTCATAGGTCATAGGTGCCAGTTAGCATCTGACCTACGTTATTTTTGCTTGCGTCTTCCTATTGGACCAACAAGTTTTTCGCGGTGCCGCTGCACGTAGCTTAGCAACCGACTTATCTCTTCGCACGCCCGCTGATATTTGACGTAATGCTCCTGGGTTATGTATTTATGGTCCAACGCGAATAAGAGCCAAACTTCAGTCTCGTGGATTTCACCGGCGGAATCAGTCAGCTTGGCGATAAAATATTTTGGGTATCTCCGCTTCGCATACCCTTCGGCTAGATTCGCACAGACCGATCTCGAGGAGCGGAGAATCTAATCGGATAGCGACCTTTTCTCAGCGGGCGGAAAAGTTTTGGTTAGTCGGTAGATAAATCCAGCTAGCTTTCTTCCCTTCTTGAAAGCCAGCCAAGTAGTGAAATGGGCAATATTCATGGGATTCGTTTCCCACAAAGCCAGGGAAAAAAAATCAGAACAGCGGTTTTTAAACGAATGTATTCGAATATACACGTTTACAAACGGATATAGTGACTTCTTTCATCCACCTATTCCCTTGGAAATGTGGAATTTGTAGGTTAATTCCCCTTGCAGTATCTAGTTATTGCCTCCTTGAATCGGGCGATCATTTCAAGAGAAGGGTGCCATGCACGGTATGCTGTGTGGATCCACGCGCTCACACCCGACCCTCGCTCACTACAAGGCTAGCACTACAACCTATTGTCTATGTGCTATTACTTAATTGTCTGCAAACGCAGAAAATATTCTTCCACCAGGCAGCGAACAACATTCCCCCACCGTTACCCCCATAGTTTTGATGATGGAATAACAGCAGCCTCACTTTATTCTCACTAGTTCAACTTGGCTGTACGCGAGCAGGGGAAAACGGACAATCCGTTTTCCCCTGCTGCTTTTACGTGGCCGTATTTGGCTTTCCTAGTCACGCTGCAAAACAGCGAGTAACCGTAGGATCTCGAGATATAACCAGACCAGGGTTACGATCAGGCCAACGGCGGTGAACCATTCCATGTACTTGGGAGCACGCATGGCGGCACCGCGCTCCATGCTGTCAAAGTCAAGCAGGAGCATGAGGCTGGCAATACCAATGATTACAACGCTGATACCGATGCCGATTGGACCTCCCTGATGCAGGTAGGGTACGCTCATGCCAAAGAAGCCCAGTACGATATTCAGCACGTAGACCAGGAGTACGGCTCCCAGCGCCATCATCATGCCGGAACGAAATTTTTGATTCACTTTGATGATGCCTGCCTTATATATAAATAGCATCATGAAGAGCACCGATATCGTACCCAGGATGGCGTTGAACACCAGACCGACACCGAAGCCGGCGGCGTAGGTAGCCGTGATGGATCCGATAAACAGCCCTTCGAGCAGCGCGTAGATCGGGGCTAGGGTACCGGACATTTTAGGTTTGAACGACATGATGAGTACCAGGGCAAAACCGCCGAGCAACCCGCCCCACACGAAGAGCTGGCTGGGGAAAAAGAAGGAATATACCGCGGTAGCCGTAAGCAGGGCACCGAGCAGGAAAGTCTTGTTGACAGCGCCGTCGACGGTCATAACCTCACTGCCGGAGCGTTGAATAACGCCTCCCTCCAGCGGTTGCGAAGACGCTTTGGCCAGCCGTTCCTCACTCAGTAGCGGGTTGCTGGATTTTGTAAAGCGATCGGATAAGGACATGTAGGTAAGATTGGTTAGTATATAAAACGCCTGAAACGAAATGTCGTTGCGGCTTAAACGAAATACTGGACGGCCAACTCGTAGCCCCGCAGACCGAAGCCGACAATTACCCCTTCGCAGTACGGAGACAGGTAGCTGTGGTGCCTGAAGGCCTCGCGTTTGTGCACATTGCTGATGTGGACTTCAATTACGGGCGTTTCAATAGCGGCGATAGCATCCGCGATGGCAATACTGGTGTGGGTATACGCTCCGGCATTCAGTACGATACCATCGTAGTCGTATCCGATCTCGTGCAGCTTGTCCAGTAATTCCCCCTCGTGGTTACTCTGATAATATTCCAGTTCGACGTCCGAATCGACAAATTTCCCCTTCAGGTGAAGCATGAAGTCGTCGAAGGTGTCTTCGCCGTAGATTTCGGGTTGCCGCCGGCCGAGGAGGTTTAGATTCGGGCCGTTGATGATCATGACGCGTAGCAAGGGTAGGGGTACGGTAGTACGGTAGCGGGTAGTACGTTAGGTCTTGATAGACTGTTATAATTTTAGTCCGTTAGCCTTTTAATACGTCCACCGCCGCTGGGTGAGTAGATATCGGAAAGATAGGTACTGCCGTACTACCGTACTAAAGCCGACCGTACTAACTACTACCGTACTATTGCACTACCCATGCTTGCCTCCTTTTTAAAGAACGTCCTACTGGTACTGGTCCTTAACCTGGCGGTCAAGGGAATTTACCTCTTTGGTATTGAGCGGACGGTGCAGAACCAACTGCCGGAGGGGGATTACGGACTGTACTTCTCGCTGCTGGGCCTGGGCATGGTGCTGCAGGTGATTGCCGACTGCGGCCTGCAGCTGTACAACAACCGGACGCTGAGCGGGCACCGGCAGTTGCTGGCGAAGTACTTCCCGTACTTTCTTGGGTTAAAGACGCTATTGGGTGCGCTGTTTTTGGGAGTACTGCTGATTGTCGGTTACGTGGTCGGCTATCGGGGCTGGGAACTGGGATTGCTGATGATCATCGGTTTCGGTCAGTTGCTGAATAGCCTGGTCCTCTACCTCCGGTCAAGCCTGTCGGGACTGGGGCGCTACGCACTGGATAGCACGTTTAGCGTGCTGGATAAGGTTTTGGTGATCGCCATCATCGGCGGGGTACTGATCTGGGCTCCCGACCGGCTCGGCATCGGACTGTTCGCGATCACTCAGGTCGTAAGTTGGGCGCTGACGGCCGGGGGGCTAGGGTACGTGCTCCGCAGCAAACTGGACCGGATCCGGCCGAAGTTTGGGCGACGGACCCTACTCATGCTACTGCGCGGGGGGGCGCCTTATGCCATTGCCATCCTGCTACAGGCGGCCTATACCCGCACGGATGCCGTGATGATCGAGCGCTTGCTGCCGGACGGAGCCGTGGCGGCCGGTCACTACGCCGCGGGGTATCGCTTGCTTGATGCCCTGAACACCGTGGGCTGGCTGGTGGCCGGTCTGCTGCTTCCTATGTACGCCCGGCTGTACGCCCGACGCGAGCCTTTTTCCGACTTGCTTCGATTTAGTGTCCAGTTGTTGGTCGGGGGGGCTTTGGTAGTCAGCTTTGCGGTGGCGGCCTACGCCCGGCCGATCGTGGATCTGCTGTACGACTTCGCGGAGCCGCGTACGGCCACCATTCTCTTTTTTCTGGCGCTCACCTTTATAGCGCAGTGCCTGAATTACGCCTATGGCGCGCTGCTGGGCGCGACGGGGCACATCGGTCGGATGAACTATATTTTTCTGGGGGGGATCGGGCTGAACGTGGCCGGTAATCTCTGGGCTTTACCGCGTTACGGTGCACCCGGTGCCGCTGCGGTAACGCTCGCGACGCAGTCGGTGATCGCGGGCCTTCAGGCGGTGTTAGCACACCGATGGTTGCAAATCACGGCGGGTAGGGTAGCCTGGTGGCATCTGATCATGCTGGGGGGTATTCTGCCGGTACCGATCGTAATGATTGCAAGTCTGCTGCACGGTGACTGGGTTTCGGAACTGCTCCTGGCTATGCTAACGGGGATCCTGCTGCTACTGGCCTTGCGCCTGGTCGATCTTCGTGAATTATTAAGGTTATTCAGGGAACGAGCCTAAGCAAGATTCTTGGATTCGGGGCAATGCGTGGTGCAAAAACTTCGCTATAGCAGGGTATTATCCCGCCCATGAAGATAGCCTTATCCTGCTTCCGCTTCTTTTTCTCCGTATTCAGTACGTGCCTCATTGCCTGGCCCGTTCATCATGTCATCGGGCAGGACGCCCGTCAATTAACCAGCTTTGAGGATACGCAGTACCGCAAGGATGCTATCCATGCCCTAAGAGTGTTTGAAGGCAAGGTTTACGCGATGAACATCGCGGGTGCGGCGGATCGGAAGGGTCGGTTCAGCATAATTGACACCTCCACGGGTGTAATGCGGTCGCTGACGGAGAATTCCGAATTTCTGGGGGAGTCAACGACTATCTATGGCAAACGACCCTTTCAAAAACTTGATGATAAGTTGTTTGCCCAGTATCGGGCGGATCCGACAGGTGGTGAGTTATACCGCATTGAGGGGGAGCGGGCCACTCGGTTGACCGACCTGCGAACGGAACCCATTAGCGACCTCGTCAGGCTAAACGGCATGTACTATTTTCTAGTAGCGGGACGAGCGACCGCCATGCCAGCCCATGCTGACGTTAAAACCCACTACACCGAACTTTGGCAAACGGACGGGACACCCGATGGCACCTCGTTGGTTGAGGAGCTGCCAATCCGGAACTTCGTAGATGATACAGGTTTCAATGTGTACCCCCGTAATTTACTTACCGCCGGTACCGAAAGCCTTCTGATCTCCGGCTATTCGACGGTAGGGGGACAGCAGTACACCAACTATTATCTATACCGGCCGGGTGGTAAGCTTGCCGCCGTAACGGCTCCGCGGATCAATGGCTTCGGATCGCCCCACGTGAAGGTCTTTGGCTGGGGTACTCGTCCGGTCGTCGCCTTCGGCAGTGGGTTTTACCTGATCGGAACCCGATCGGGGAGTACCGTTCCCGAATTGCTTCGCATTGAGGAAGCGAGCGAAAAGATGCTTCCGGTAAACGGTATGCTGAACGGGCGGTACGGCGTTTTCGGACAGGAAGACGTTCGTTTTGCCGTGGTACAGGACAGCTTTTATCTCTACTGCAATGACATGCAGCTTGGGCAGCGATTGTACGTGACAGGCTTGGATGCGCCAGAAAATTTTCGAACCATCCGCATCGCCGCGGAGGGAAGCCGCAGCGCAGTGATCACCACCGTCGGTGACAGTATTTACTTCGCCGGGGGCAGCTCAAGCGGCACACCCGCGCTCTTTCGGTACGTGGCCACGACCGGGGTGGTGGATACCCTATTCGTACGTCCGGAGTTTAACGAGGCGTACGAACTGCTTGCCAGTGACGGAGTCGTATACTGGCCGGGCAACTCCGGTGGAGCGGGTGTTGGTCGCTACCGAATCAGAGATGACTCCCTATCATTCTTTTTAGGGCTAAACCCTTCCGGACATACCGGAACCATGCACCCTAGTCTGACGCTCATTGGTGACGCGGTCATTTACCTCGCTGAGCGAGAAGACTGGCGCGGCGATAGGCCGCCGTTGTTGCTGACCCCTGAGGCAAGCGGGCCGCGGAATCTCCTCGCGTCGAATCTCGCAGCGCCCGCCGGCGTCTCCTTTCTGAATGGACAGAACCACAACGGAAGTATCATCTTCCGGGCGCCTGCTTTAGACACACTCGGTCGTTATTTTCGCTACGACACTGCGCTCGAAACCGTCGTGCCCATCGCCTATCCGACATCCGAAGGATTGTATGGTGTAGAAGACCTACGCACCACCGTTGCCGGAGGACCTATGGTGCCATATTGCTGCGATACGGAGGACGGGTCCGGGTTTACGGTCCATTTGGTTTCCGGAGACAGCCTCAAGCCCGCGCGATATGCCGATACCAAAGAAATCGTGCGGATCCAAAAGCAATGGATGCTAAAGTATCCACTGATTATAGAAGAAGCGCCCAACCTGACTTCCGTCTACCGCTACCACTTTGAGGGACTGACGATGGTGAAAGAATTAAGACAAAGTATCTCCGGAAGAGGGGCGCAAATTGCTTACCTAACGGACGATCTGGTTCGCATTAGCGTGAGCAGTGAAGAATATGGCCTTAAAACCGGCTATCTCCTCCGTCCGGACGGAAGTCTGGTATATCAGTTCGATTACCCGGAGAACCTGGCGGTGCTCGCCACGGATACGATGGGATATTACCTGCTTGATAAGCCGGCTGACGAACCGCCCACCATCGCTTACTACGACATTGGCGGCGCCGAGACGATCCATTTCGAAGTTCCCAATGGGGTCACACCCGTATACCCTAAATACTGGTTGCCCCTGTACCGTATGGTGGGGAATCGCCTCATTTTTCAGCCCCACGATCCCGGTACGGGAACGGAACTTTACGTGGCCGATCCCGCCACGGGGCGGATCACCCTTCTGCGGGATATGCATCCGGGCTCGGGCGGCAGTGATCCCCACGCTATTACCCGCGTGGGTGACCGTCTCTTCTTCGCCGCATACGACCCTACCCACGGCACCGAACTGTGGCGAACCGATGGAACTCCGCAAGGTACTTATCTCGTGAGCGATATTAATCCAGGTGTGGCCACCAGTAATCCCGGTAATTTCGAATTGGGGCAAAACCAGTTATACTTCCGCGCTACTTCGGACGTCGGAGCGGAAGCTTACGCGGTGGATTTAGAAAGCGAGATGGTCCGCCTGCTGGCCGATATCAGCCCGGGCGGGGGCGGATCATATCCGGAGCAATTTCTCGAAACCAAATCTGGTCTCTATGTGCTTGCAAGGACGCATGAGGAGGCCGGCAAGCAGCTGTTTCGAATTCAAGCGGACGGTAATACTACCAACGTGACGTCGATGATGCCGGAAGTAGGATACTTAAGCATTTTCCCAAATCCGGCTTCTAACTCGGTCGTGATACGCGCTCAGGCCGGTGATTACCTCGAACAGCTTCGGCTTTTCAATATGACCGGGAGTTTGTTACGGACCGTCCCCGTTAATGGGTCGGAGACCTCGCTGTCGACACGGGAGCTGCCGTCCGGACACTACTTTGTGGTGGCTCGCTACCGGTCAGGAACATTCAGCACCGGTAAACTGGTGGTAACCCAGTAGGGCTAGTTTACCAACCCACCCGTTCCGTACCTATTGATCCATGATCGCGAAGCATAAACTCCTATACTGGCTAAGGCTGGTGCTCACCTGGTGGATGGCCATCTTTCTCTTTGGCTTCTTCCGGCATTACGGCTGGCCGGAGCGGATGGCGTTCTCTCCGCAATACCTCATCGAGCCGGCCCTGGATTTCTCCCTGGCACTGGTGGTCGGGACGGGATATTTCGCCATTGAACTGTTGCTGAATCGGAAAGAGTTCATGCGGCTCTCCTTTCTGTGGTGGGCGGGTTTGAAGTCTATCCTTCAGTTCATTCTGGCCGTGGCCCTATTTGCAACGGCGATCAAATTGTATCCCCTCTTCAACGGAGCGGTAGCACAAGACCTGACCCTCGGCGAGTTTTTAGGAAGCAAACTGATGGTAGTCGTGCTCCTCTACTTCGTTTTAGTCAGCCTGCTGATCACCCTGTTCCAGCGCATGCACCAAAAGGTAGGACCGGGAATTTTAGGGAATATGCTGGTCGGCAAGTATCACAGACCAAGGGAAGAGGAGCGTATATTTCTTTTCATTGACCTACGGGATTCAACCCCGATAGCCGAGCGTCTAGGGCATCTATCGTTCTCCCAACTCATTCAGGATTGCTTTGCGGACGTAACGGATGCGGTCCTGCACCACCAGGCGGAGATCTACCAGTACGTGGGGGATGAGGTTATCCTCTGCTGGAAAACCAAGCCGGGACTGAAACAGAACAACTGCATTGCTGCCTTTTTCGAGTTTGACCGGATTCTCGCCCGCCGGTCAAGGTATTACCAGACCACATACGGGCTACATCCGCAATTCAAAGCCGCCGCCCACATCGGCCGGACTACGGTAGCCGAGGTAGGCGTGGTGAAGCGGGAGCTGGCCTACCACGGCGATGTACTCAATACCACGGCTCGTATTCAAAGCAAATGCAACGAGCTGGGCGAGCAATTATTGATATCGCCGGATCTGGCCAGCCGGCTGGATTTGGAGGCTGACTATTTATTACATGAATACCCACCGGTCGAGCTGGTCGGCAAGCGCTACAGCCTGCCGGTCACCGGAGTACGGGCCCGCACGCTACCTGTTTAGGTAGGACTCCGGATAGCTAGAATTGGTGATTATTCCCCCTTCCCTACGAAGTAATGGCACGTTTCGGGTGACCATTTCGCGTGTGAACCATGGACGCAGTGAACCTTGCCGGGGCTGTTCCGCACCCCGTCACTATTCCAAACTCCGGTACCGTCCGGTATAACACGCCGCTATGCGACACATTCTACTCCCCCTTTTTCTGGGTTTACTGGTAAACCAACTCTTTTCTCAAGCACTCACGCAGGTTACCGCGGATGCTTATCCCTACCGCCAAAGCAACGAATTGCTGGCGTTGCAAGAATTTCAGGGCGACGTTTACGCCATTGACCGGGGTACGGTCGAGGAAACCGGCCAGATTTACGTTCTCAACCCGGAGACGGGTGACCGTCGCTACCTTCCCTTTAGCGAGGATGTGTATATGCCCTTTTATGATTATTACGGTAAGACGTCCTTCTCCGTTCAGGCCAATACGCTATTCGCCCGATTGGGCACGAGAACTCAGGGCTATCGCTTGTTTGTAATTAATGACAATCAGGTGAGTCCTTTGACGCCGGAAAACGTATTCGTCGTCACGGACCCCGTCTCATTTCAGGGGGAAAGCTATTTCCTCGCCCTAGGTAGCTCGGAATTTAGCTACGGCCTCCGTGCCCTGAGCCTTTGGAAAACGGATGGAACGGCTGAGCACACCTCAATCGTAACCGAACTATATACCTACGTAAGCGAATACACGGCGGAGTATACCGACGGGAGCTGGATTACCATCGGTGAGCATTCCCTGCTTATCACCGCAAACGATGGAAAGGATATCTATACCTACAGTGGCGCTCGCCTGGTACAGTATCGACCCGGCGAACCACCCGCTTATGTTGGCCATACCAGCAGCCGATTCGGAGACAACAATCTCGTTCTCGAGTCACGGCCGTTCCACCGCAGCGAAGATCGTAACCGGCGCCCCGATCTACCAGCGGCCTATTACGATGGGTACTACTACTTCTTTGCAGCCGAAAACACAGCAGATGTCGACGACCGGTTACTCTACCGGGTGCGGGAGGGCGAGCACAATCCAGAGATAGTCTTTAATGACTGGTCGTGGGTTGGTCCCGACTTTATACCGGTCTGGGCCGAATTTGTCGGAGTAGGGGAGGAAATGTTCCTACAATTGAGCGACCCCGACGACCATCACGTAATGGTCGACCTGTTTGGTCACCCTTCCGGTAGGAGTAATATTATCTCGGGAAGCACCTCGGAACCGGCTCCCCGTACGGCACCGGTTGTAGTGGATGGTCAGGTATACTTTACCGGCATCCACCAGGAATCGGCTGGGTTCCTACGCTTGGATCCCGATGATTTCGGGATAACCCGGCTCGCCGAGATTAGCGCCTACGGAAGTCCGTTCTTTATCAACGGATCAGCAACCGTCTACTTAGCACAGAGCGGGAGTTCCTCCATCCTTTATCGGGTGAGCACCGGGCAGAACATAGCGGACGAGGTATCCACGAATTTTATCTACCGCGGCTACGTTCTCGATAATGGTACGCTTATTTACGAAAGTAACTACGAGTCGAGCCCCCCGGGTGTATCCTATCAATTGCACACCGTTTCGGCTTCGGCAACCGCCCCCCGACCGTTGTTGAGGGACGCCGACGTACAGATGCGGGGGGTAGACTGGGTAAGTGGTAGAACGCAGCAAGACGATATCTTATATTTTGCCTTTACGGAAGAAGGCAACAGGCAGGCCAAGATCATCGAGGCAGGAAACTCCGCGACGCGGGATCTCGACCTCTCCGCTCTCACGAGTGAAAGTTGGTCCATTGCGGTCGTTGACGATCGGATATATATGACTGTCATAGATTACCGTACTTACACCGCTACCCTACACGCCATAATAGATGGAGCCGCGGTGCCCCTACTGGATGAAACTTCGAACGCTCCGCTTACCTACAGTATACAGGATGAACGATTGATCGCCGGTAAAGGACTATCCGCCATTCATTATGTGGATAACCAATACCAATTGGTCCACTATACC
>JBASAV010000656.1:0-9809 GCA_049650785.1 Lewinella sp.
GACCCGTCGGCAGATTGCTATGACTTATCCAAAGCGGAAGTATAGTTTATTTGATAATCTTCTTCATTCTTTACGCAGGCGTAGATCGTACGGCAGAGTTTGTTTCTCAGCGCATTGAGCACCTGAAGGTGGGTCTTACCTTCTTGCCGTTTACGTTGATAGTATGCTCGGTGAATGGGAGAGTTTGTCATGGCACTGAAGGCCGCCTGGTGGAAAGCTGTTTTCAGGCTTAAGTTGACTTTCTTCGAGGTGCGAGCCCGGCGATTGATCGAGGTGCCCGATCGGTGCTCGTTCGGCCGTAGCCCGGCGTAGTTCGCACACGCCTTGGCGGTAGACACCTTCTGCATAAAACCCGTTTCCAGCAGCACCACCACGGTGTTTTTCGGTCCGAAGCCAAAGCAGGAGCGTACGCGTTGGTAGATGGGCTGAAGTTGATGATCGGCTTCGATGAGTTGGCCGACCTTGGCCTCCACCAGAGCAATGACCTTATCCAGTTTAGCGATCGCCTGCTGGATGGCTCGGTGGACCGCTTTGTCCAGGGGCTCCTTATCCAGGACGAGGCTGTTTTTGAGCGAAGTAGCCAGGCTCTGCCGGTTCTTGATCAGGTTGCGCCGACGGCGCTGGAGTCCTTCGAGCTGCGCCAGTACCTTCCGCTCGGGCGCCCACAACTTCAGACGGTAGGCACGCTCGTACCCATAAAGGCTGATGAGGCGGGCATCTTTAGCGTCGGTTTTGTCCGACCGGCGGCTGGCCGCCTTGTTGATGCGCAGGGCGTCTTCCAGACACACGCTCAGGCCGGCCCGGTGGGCCAGGCTGACCAGCCGGTGCGAGTAAAGCCCCGTATGCTCGACCAGACAGAACACCTCCTGGGGTACGCAGCTCAGTAGCGCGGGCAGCTGCCTACACCATTGCCGGATAGCTTGGGGCTGGTTGGCAATGAGGCCCTCGGTGAACAGCTCGGCCTGCTGGTTACGAATACAGAAGTTCAGGCTGTTCTGGGATACATCCCAGCCGACGAAGAATCGATAATTAGCCATAATTTAGTGGCGTTTGAAGCTACGGCGAACCGTGTACGCTGCCTACCCCTGTCCTTTAGCGGGTTTTGCTCCCGGGATTGCTATACGGGTTGGGGCGGCGAACAGTCCTGGGGGGTCGGAATCTGCCGATGGGTTAAGGACCCAAGACCAAGTAGTGACTTACCCCCAGGCTGGTTCGTCGTGGTGAACAAGAAGGGTGAAGTCCAAAAGATAGCCTGTGGAAGTCCGCCATTCGCTTAGGAGCAAACTGAGCACCAAGTAGGGCCGGAGCACGCTGATCAATTGGACACAACGAAGTTAAAGGACCAGCTACGCTGGGTGGACGACTAACGAGCGAAGCGAGCATCCTCGGGCGGTAGCCAAATCCTAAATCCTAAACCAAACATCAAGAATCACAAATCATACCCCTACCATTCCCCGGCAAAAGCCCGGTTAAAGATCTTTTCATTAATGTTATCCAGAATCTCCTCGATCGCCTCATCCTGAACGGAGGCTAAGGCGACGTTGCCGTCGAAGTTATAATAGTCGGAGAAGTTGCTCTTCCAGTTCTCGGCAGTCGGGTCACTCAGATTAATGTATTCGATGGCGACTACGATCGTCAAACGGTTCAACCGGGCGTAGGCAGCGGTTTCATCGGCGGCGGTGGCTCCTTCGGCGCTCACGCTGAAGTCGACTAGCGTTCCCCGCATCTCGATATCGGGCTGTTCGTCGGAGATAACCAGGCGGGCCTCATCTCGCACTTTATCGCGCAGGGCTTCGGTAATGTCGAGCGGCAGGGTTGGCGGGGCGGTTAAGGCATTGTTCTGGAAGACCGGCACGTAGGCGGTTTCGACGCCTGCGGGAATGGAAATCCCCCGAAAGGAATAGCAGGAGATCAGACCGAAAGCAAGGAGAACGAGCAGAAGTGTACGCATGGCTAGGGAACGAAAAAATCCCTCCCGGCGTTGCCACCGGAAGGGATCGGAATTTTTGGGATCACAATGTTTGTTATGACTAAGCGGCGCTGGCCAGAAGCTCATCCATATCACGGACGAGGATGCGACCGCGGTTGAAATAGATGAGGTTTTCCTTGCGCAATTCGTTGAGCACCAGGGTAACCGTCTGACGGCTGGTGCAGGTGATGTTGGCAATGTCCTGGTGGGTCAGGCTGTGCTTGAGCAACATCTCGTAGCCTACGCGGCGACCCCGCTCGCTGACTACCTTATGCAGGAAACTGACAATGCGGCTGCGGGCATCCTTGAAGATGAGATCCTCAAGTTTATTCTCCGCGGCGATCATGCGGCGACCAAAAAGATTTAGGATCTGACGGCTAAAGACGGGGTTACCAAAAACGATGCGCTGGAAATCGGCGACCCGGATGGTATAATAGTGTACTTCTTCCTTCAGGGACTGAGCGGTCTCGGTCCGAGTAGTTTCACCGACCAACGAAAGCTCACCGAAGATTGCTTCCGGGTGGATCAGTTGCTTGATGACCTCTTTGCCCTCGTTGCTGTGCGTACTGATCTTGATGGGGCCCTTAGCAAGCAGAAAAATGTGCTCGCTGGGCTCACCAGGTTGGTAGATGATCGAGTAGCGTGGCTTTTTCTTGAAATCCATGGTATCGCTGAGCCGCTTCTTCTCGTCGGCGGTCAGGCCGTCAAAGAGGTCAAACTGTTCCAGGAGAGTAATTTTATCGACAGAATCCATGTTGTTGCATTGTGGTTAGGACAAAGACCATTTGGCCTTTCATGACGCCCGCCGACAATTGTCTTCGTCCGTCTATTGGTAGGACACCGATTAAAGCCTTACCCCCTAAGCAAAAAGGATTTTGTTTTGAAATTTTCTTTAGTCGGTCACCTTACCCTTGTCTAGACCCATAAGTCGCACGCGTTGCAGAGCCAGAATACTAAGGGCATCCTTGATGCGTCCGTCCAGGGTCATCTCAATGGCTTCCCGTAGGGGGAGTCGCCGCAACTTGAGTTGTTCCGTGTCTTCGGGTTCGGCTTCCTCCTGGTGTAACGAACGGGCTACGTACGCCACTCCCCACTCGTCGGATACGGAGTTACTGAGGTGAAATTCCATGATTCGCTGCCAATCGTCCGCTATCAGCCCGGTTTCCTCCTTAAGTTCCCGCTGGGCGGTCACCAGGGTATCGGTACCGACCGGACACCCCCCCTCCGGAATCTCCCAGCTGTATTCCTTCAGCGCGTAGCGGTACTGACCGACCAAGTAGGTGTAGCCCTGATCATCAATTGGGACGATACCAATAGCGTGATTTTTGTACCGTACCAGTCCGTAGATGCCATCTTTTCCGGATGGATTGATCACCTCGTGGTGCTCTACGCGTATCCACGGATTTTCGTAGGATATGCTGGTTTCCTTTGTCTTCCAGGGATTGTGTTTCTCATCCATACCCAAAGGTATGCCAGTCGGCCTCAAATCCTCTCCAGGCGGTCCTGCGTCATGTCATGCCGTACCGTCCCGGTATGAGCGGTGGACATCGGCTCAAGGAGCATGATCCAGGCTTCTTCTCCCGGGCGGGTACGGGGGCGGTGGGATACCCCGCGAGGTACGACATAAAGTTCTCCGGGCTGAAGTGTCACGGTCTCCCGATCCCGGAAATCGATGAACAGCGTACCCTGAAACAGCAGAAACAGCTCGTCTTCTTCAGCGTGATCGTGCCACACAAACTCGCCGCTCACTTTAGCCAGTTTCACGGCCTGACCGTTCAGCTCCGCTATGATTTTTGGGGACCAGTGTTCCTGAAAGCGGGAAAATTTATCGGCGACGTTGATGACAGACATGATCAGTGTTTTGCTCGGTGGACAAGTTACCGGATCCGGTAGCGAAAACCGACAAAAGCGCGTATCCCCTGGTTAGCGGCAAACATATAAGTCGGATCGAAGGTGAGGGCATTGGGATTTGCGGCGGTAGCTATGACGGATCCGTCAGCAGCAAACTGAACGTCCCGGTCGAAGGGGTCAAACGAGCGGGCTATACTGTTAGCCGGCGGAGTAAAATCGAGCAGATTCTTTATGCCTCCGTAGATGTCCCAACGGTCAAACTTTCGACTCACCTGCACATTCTGAATACTGAACCACGGGGACTTTTCCGGCCGCGGATCCAGCGGGCCGAGTAGCGGCAACTCCATCGGTCCGTACAGATTTCCGGTGTAGTCCACTTGCCATCGCTGACCCAGCGGGACATTGATCGTCCACACCCCGCTTATCGATTCCGTCAGAATCTGTTGTCGGCGTATCTCCTGCTCTACTGCGTATACATCCTGTAGAGTGAGGCCTAGCCGAGCGGTTATACCGTTTGTAAAGAGGACATCAGCGTTGAGGCTTGTCCCCCTGGAGACGGCGTAGCCATCCAGATTGGCGTAGATGATCTTATTGGGGTCGGTTTCGTAATCCGGAATGATACGATTGCCAAAGCGTGTATACCATACGGAAGCATCGATGGTGAGGATACCGGGTTGCCAATCGTAGACCTTTTGGAGCAAATTGATATTGATGTTCCAGGATGTTTCGGGTAGGAGACTTTCGGCGAAGACCGACTCCCGCGCGCCGGTGAGCGCGGCGTGGTCCTCGGTGAATACATTGGCTACCCGGTAGCCGTTACCCAGACTGAGGCGGAGGATACTTTCCTCATCGCGGCTGCTCCATTTGTAGTTAAGGCGAGGCGTCAGAATATTACCGTGGCGGGTATCGCGGTCGTACCGCAGCCCGAGTAACAAGTCACTGCGGGGTGACAGGCTAATCTGGTCCTGTACGAATATGCCGGGTAGCGAGATGGTCGAAGGGTTATTGCCAGATTCCATCTGTGTCGCCACGGTATTATCGTCGTATTGCGTGTACCGATAGGCGAGCCCAGCTAACAGATCGTGGTGACCTTCCCAGTCGGGTTGGTACGTTAACTGGCCGAAACCCACCACCTGGCTCGCCCGGTATATAGTGGTACCGTAAGTGGAATTCTGATAGTGGCCGTTGAGGCTATAGGTAAATTGGAGGTTGGCCGGAAGCGGTAGATCATATGTCCCGAACAATTCCCATCGGTTGGTGTAGATGCTTTCGCCGTAAACCTTATCCCCTCCCCGAAATGGGCGGTCGAAGTTCATCTCTCCCCCCTGCCGATCCTCGTAGACGTAGCGGGCGGCAAGACTCATGGCTCGGTGATTCGCTCGTTGTACGGTCCACTTATTGAAAAGCGATACCCGATCCTGTAGCGCTATATCGGTGAAGTTATCGCCGTTATCGTCGCGTGGATTTTGGTAGTTGAAGTAACTCACCCCCAGCATGGTTGCTACCTTCTCACCGATGGCGGTGGTGTAGCCAATGTCAGTATTTACTTCTGCCCACGAGCTAGCCATAATGTCTACGGAAAAGCGATCCGCATCCGCTGGTCCCTTCGTGATCACGTTGATGAGCCCGCCCACCGCTTCGGAGCCATAAAGCGTGGAAGCCGGCCCTTTGACGACTTCGACTCGCTCGATCATGCTCTGGGGAATACCCGTAAGTCCGTAGACGGTGGAAAGACCACTAACGATTGGCATGCCGTCGATCAGCACCATGGTGTAGGGGCCTTCCAACCCGTTGATGTGGATGTCCCCGGTATTACAGACATTGCAGTTTAGTTGGGGGCGAACACCGTTCACCGTCTGCAGGGACTCAAAAACGCTCGGCGTCGGATTAGCCCGAAAAAATTCGGACCCGTACACCTCCACGGAAACGGGACTCTGGCTACGGGTAACGGGTCGCATCGTCCCGCTGACGACGATCTGCTCTAATAATTCCCCCTTGGGCTGCAAGACTACAAAGAGTGGATCCCCTCCCCCACCCGCAATGACTTCCGTCGTTGGTTGAAAGCCGATTCGACTGAATTTCAGCCGTAGTGAATCTTCTGATAGTTGGGGCAGATCAAGATGAAAGCCCCCCGTAGCGTCGGTATAGGTGCCCTCCGATCTACCTATTACTGCTACCGTCACTTCCGAGAGCGCGGCTCCATCCAGACCGACTACCGTTCCAGTCACGAAAAAGGCTTCCGATTGTGTCGGGGTGATAGATTGAGCGTGTCCCAAAAGAGGCCAAGCCTGTAGAATTAGGATGGCGACCAAAGCCTCTAACGCTCGTCTGCTGACGGTCGGGAGAATAACAGGATGCGACGCCCATTTGAGAATCCGGCTGTAGGTAACACGCTTCATGTATTGGCATTTACTGTCCGATGCATTGCTTGCAGTGGTTGATAAGAGTTGTCGTTTAGAATAGGTGCCCAGACTTCGGTCCGCATTCATCCTGCGCTCCGCCGCCAAAAGTATGCTGACAAGATTAGGATGACTAACATAACTTCAAAGTTAGTCTATTCTAACAATTGGTACAATACTTTATGCTTATTTTTCCGGCATGGCAACACCAACCGTTGAAAACTACCTAAAAGCCATACTTGGACTGACCAAGAACTCAGGTGCCGTAACGATATCGGACCTTAGTGCAGAGCTGGGAGTGAGTAAGCCGACGGCTAACAACATGATTCGGCGGCTTAGCGATCGTGGTCTTATTCATTACCAGAAGTACCGTCCCCTGCAGCTGACCGACGAGGGACGCCGCCAGGCAGGTCTAGTGGTCCGTAAACACCGGCTGACGGAGATGTACCTGGTTGAAAAGATGGGGTTCGGTTGGGAGGAGGTTCACCCCATTGCGGAGCAGATCGAGCATATCGACAGTCCTGCGTTTTTCGAGCGAATGGACCAATTACTGAACTCACCGGACTACGATCCACACGGATCACCTATACCGGATCGGGATGGCAACTTGCCTAAAAGGAAGCGGGAGCGATTGAGCGATGTCGCGACGGGTGATACCGTAGTCCTGATTGGCCTGGACCATTCGTCAGCCGACTTTCTACGCTATCTGGATGATAAACAGTTGCAGTTAGGGACTTTAATGAAGGTCGAAAAGGTAGACAGCTACGATAAAAGTATGCAACTAAGCTACCAGGGAATGGAGGCTACCTTGCCCGAAACGATTGCCGGAAAGTTGCTGGTGGCTAAGCCATCTCATGCTCCTTCTTCCGATTCCGCCACCAGATAAAAGCAATCGTCCCCACCAGGACGTAGGGCATGCCCAATAGGTAAAGAATACCCTGATTCAGGCCCTGACCTTCCGTTCCCCCATTAGCCAGGTTACTCTCGGCTGTGGCCCTACACATCGGACACTGGGCAAGCAAATCGGTAGATCCTACAAATAGGAAAACGAGGAGCAGACAGAGCGGCAGGTATTTCATGACAAAAGCTTTAGGGATAGTACGACCGGAGCATCAAGTACACGACCGGTCCGGTAATAGCTACGTAAAACCAAAGGGGCCAGACGTAGCGGGCCATCTTGCGGTGGAGGGTCCACTTTCCCGCGATGGCTCTTACCGTAGTTAACAAAATAAAGGGTAAAAGGATGCCGGCAAGGGAGATATGACTGATGAGGATAACCAGATACCAGGGCCGGACACCAGCTACCGCCGCCACTTCCATTTCGCTCAGTTCACCATCCATATTAGCGTCACCAAATAGCACCTCATTCGTGGTAAAGTGGTAAGCCACGTAGCAGAGGAGAAAGACGACCGACAGTGCAAGAGCAGTAATATTGGCGTTCCGGTGCTTAACAAACTGCCCCGCCTTTACGAAGTATAGCGAGAAGAGGAGTGCCACGGCGGTAAGCGCATTGAGAGTGGCGTTTACTGCGGGTAGGAAGCTGACGTCCCAATCGATTGGCAGTTTCACGGTGCGCATAACGAAAACCAGAATGAGGACGACGGCTGAAACAACGTAGGTAAGCGTCTTGAGTAGTCCCTCCTTTTCCGGGTACGTTTCGAGTTGTGGATGTGGTCCGGCGTTCATACTACAGTTCTTTACCTCGATCTAAGATGATTTCCTGTTTTTCGGGAAGCGGAATAATGAGCGAGATCAGCTGAACGAGACCGATGGTCTGGTCCCGTCGGGCGAGATCGTAGTGTTTCACAACCGTCAAAGAACTGTCTACCAAGGCCACCACCGGTTGTATACCCGGGGAATCATACTGTCCGAGGGGAAGTTTGAATGCTTCTGCCGTTTCGGCAAAGGCTCGCTCATCAGCCTGGAGGAAGCTGATCATATCGTCCGGCGGTAAGTTATAGTCCGCAGCGAAATCATCTACGGCCTGCTCTGGGTTTTGGGCCAGCACCAGCGTGGTGAAGTATAGATTCGGACTGTCCTTGAATTGCTGAAAAAGGCTATCGAGCGTTTGCCCGTACAATCGCGTACCATCCGCTTTGGTGGGGTCCAGCCAGCCAACCACTGTCATTGCTCCCCGCAAATTATTTGGAAGGGAACCTCTAACGGCCGTCAGAGAGGAAAGATCGGGCATTGGACCAAGATCCTCGCGCTCGGCCAACGCAGAACGGCGGTAGTCAGCCCCCTGTTTCAGATAGATGAAGGACACGGCGGGAAAACCCACCAAAAGTATCACGACAATAAAGGAACTGAATATCTGCTTCCTACTGGCCATAAACGGTTAAAGGCTTTAGGACGTAACACCGCTACCGATAAAGGGCTGCGTCATTTCGGGCATTATGACCGTATGGTGAATCAAGGAGGGAGGTTTCTCCCGAACACCCGCTCTTATCAGGCCGGTAGTTCCAGTAGGTAGTCGTCCTCATTCAGGAGTTGACCAACTTCTCCTCCGGATGGAGCTTTAAGCTGGTCCTTGTAGATGACCTTTTCGCGGCTTTTGCGCCAGGCATCACCTTCGTTGAAAAAAGCAATGAGTGCCCAGATAAGGAGAAGCGTTGGCAAAAGCACGCTCATGGCTAAACCCTTCACCTCATAGCCCATGTGCATGAACTCGAAGATGATGAAGTAAGCCTTGTAAATCGATAGGACGATAATCAGTAGCGATGCCACATAGATGAGGATGCGAATGTCTTCGGCAAATTCAGCTGCTTTCAGCAGTGAAAGACCTACCTCGACGAGCGTGACAAGAGCCAGCAGGCCCAGCCCTTTCCATACTCCACTGACCGAATCTTCGTAGCTTAAATGTTGTGCCATTAGGGGTAGCGTTTTATCACCTTGGGGGTGAGTATTTATTATCCTGAGTTGGGGGAAGGAATATCGACTAAAGGAGGTAGAATACGAGGAAAACGAACACCCAGACCAAGTCTACAAAGTGCCAGTATAGGCCAATCTTCTCCACCATTTCGTACCCGTTCTGCCGCGCTACGTAGACACCGCCGCCGGCATTGATGAGTATAATGAGTAAGAAGATGACTCCGGTAGCTACGTGAAAGCCGTGGAAGCCCGTGATGCCGAAGAATAGCGCGCCGAAGGCAACGGGACCAAATTCCTGGGTTAACTGAATGTTGTTTCCCTGATCGTCGGTGACGAGATTGCCCTCGTCATCGGCCAGTACAAACTTGCGGTGAATAAAGGGCTTCGCATCGGCCACGCCCGTTCCGTCTGCCCGGGCACCATCCACTACGTAACCGGGATAATCGCCGGGCTCCGTAGCATAGGCGAAATGCTCTCCCTCGTGCTCGGTCGCTCCGGCTTCTTCACCGTGTACGGCCCCGGCCAGATGCAGAAGGTAGGTTTCTCCCTCGACAACCTCCTCATCGGTGATCTCACCGGTTTCGGGATCGAGGTAGTACCCGTTCTCTACGTAGGTGCCAAACGGATTGGTGGTAACGGTCATGTTCTCGGTGGCAATCAGGTTTGTCCATTCCCAGGCCTGACAGCCGAGGAATCCTAATCCGCCAAGGACGGTGAGC
>JBASAV010000657.1:0-4255 GCA_049650785.1 Lewinella sp.
TGGAGTAGAGGCCATTCTGAGCCTGGTGCCAGTAACCACCGAGGATTTCCGTTGGACGACCCGTTTCAACTTCAGCAGCAGCCGCGCTACGGTGGATGAGTTGCCCGCCGGCACCGACCGTTTCACCCTGGCCTACAGCCGCGTCTACAACTCCGTCAACCAGACCGTTTACTTTATCGTCGAGCCGGGCGGGGAGATCGGCGACATTTGGGGTACCGGTTACCGAAAAACGGACGATGGCCAGTTTGTCCTCACCGACCAAGGACAGCTAATCGCCGACAACACCCTACGCAAGATTGGCAATGCCAATCCCGATTTCATCCTCGGAGCCACCAACACCTTCCGCTTCCGAAACTTCGAACTCCATATGCTGCTGGATTGGCGGCAGGGTGGTCAATTGGTGAGCCGGAGCCTGAGCCTTGCGGGTGTAGCCGGTCAACTCGAGGAAACGGCCTATCGCCCGGAATCTGGCATCGTTATTCCAGGCGTGATCAATACCGGTACGGATACCGAACCGGTCTACATCGACAACACCACACCGGTATCCGCGGAGAGCTATTACCGCAGCTACTACGACCGCAATCACGAAGAAAATAACCTCTACGACGCGAGCTACCTGAAGCTCCGCGAACTCCGCTTCACCTGGCACCTGGACCGGGCCTCGCTCGCCAATAGCCGCTTGCGCGGACTGGAAGGTTTATCCTTAAGCCTGATCGGCCGCAACCTGTACGCCTGGTCCGAAATCCCCCACTTCGATCCGGAGCAATTTGCCATTCAGGGGCAGGGGATCGTCTTCGGGGTGGAAGACATGACTTATCCGAGTGCCCGCAGTTTCGGACTGAGCCTGGGACTCGACTTCTAACCACTACGCCATGAGCAAGATGAAATATCTATTCTTTTTACCCCTGATCTGGCTTTCGTGTACAGAAGACTTCGAGGAAACCAACACGAACGGTAACGCCCCGTCGGGGGTACAGAATGAACTCCTGCTGCGGCAGGTGCTGTACGGTTACGGTGACGCGATGAGCTACGAAGGCTTCGTGGCCGGCAACCTGCTGAGCCAGCACTTCGCCATGATCGACTTCAACCTGCTCGACCGCCATGCCCTAAGCAGTCCCCAGGAGGGAGGCAATCCCTGGGATATTCTCTACGTCGCCATGCGGGACAACCAGACCATGCTGGAGCAAAGCCGTACCAACCCGGCAGCGGCGGTGTACGAAGGGCCGGCCCTCGTACTGCGCGCCTACCTCGCCATGCGCCTGACGGATATCTTCGGCGACGTACCCTACTTCGAGGCGGTCAGCGGTCGGACCACCGGCGTCGTCACCCCCGCCTACGACCGCCAGGAAGATATCTATCTGGCCGAGGGCGGTATCCTGGATAATCTGCGTACCGCCGTAGCCGTCATGGATGAATACGCGGGTGCCATCCCCCTCGCTGGCGACATCGCTTTCGACGGCGATCTGGATAGCTGGACGCGATTTGCCAACAGTTTACGCGTCAAGGCGCTCGTAAGGATTTCCGATCGGGTAGCGGTAAGTGAAGAACTGACGGCCCTGTACCAGGAAGGAAACTATATCGCGCAAAGTGAGCAGGACGCCACCTTCGACTTTGCCGCCGGCCCGCCAAACAGCTTTGCCTTCGCGACGGCTCGGATAGGCATCTTCAACGTGTTTCTGATGTCGCTGACGGCGGAAGGCATTTTTGAAGAATTGGCCGATCCCCGCGTCGCTACTCTCTACCGTCCCGCTGCCAATACGAACGAATTTACCGGCATCATCAACGGTATCGACGCGGCTACTGCCATCGTGCCCGACAATTACGCCCGGCCCGGCACCATCTGGCGGGAACGCACGGGGGACCTCGACTTCAACTTCATGACTGCCTGGGAGACCCACCTCCTGCTCGCCGAAGCCGCCCTAAAGGGTTACATCGAAACGGATGCCCAACCCCTCTACGAGCGGGGGGTCGAGATGGCGTTCGCTTACTGGCAGACCGAAATACCTGGTGACTACCTGGCGTCAGGTCCGGCCGCCTGGGAAACCGACCGTGCGCTCGAGCAGATCATCACGCAAAAATGGATCGCCGGCATCGGTGATGCTTACGAGGGATGGATCGAGTGGAGGCGTACCGGCTTCCCGGAATTGATGCCGGTGGAAGCCAGTCTGAACAATGGACTCTATCCCGTACGCTTTCCCTATCCCGCCGACGAGCAGGCACTCAACTTCGAAAACTACCGGGGGGCGGCCGAGGCCACCGACGGGAATTCCGTCAACGTCCCGGTATGGTGGGACGTGGAAGGATGATTCTCGGACTTACGTATACGACCTTTCAGTGGGTGCTGGTGATCGGCTCCAGCCTGATCCTGTTCCTGCTATCTCCGCTCGCACGATCTCCGGACGCCTTTTACCGGGGTGCGCGACGCGAGCGAAGCCCCGGATTAATGGCTCTCACCAGCAGTCTGGTCATCTCCTGGCTCTTCGCCAAGTCTATCACGAACGCGGCTAACCTCGGACAGTCCTTCGGTCTGATCGGCGGCGTCGCCTACGCGGCCTACTACCTCAGTTTTGCCGTGGCCGGCGTTGTAATCTATTTTCTTCGTACGCGGGGAGGGTTTCACAGCATTCACCATTTCCTGTACACCCGGTTTGGTCGGTCGGCCGTGTGGTTGTTTTCCCTACTCATCGCCTTTCGGCTGTTTAACGAGGTATGGTCCAATACCATGGTCATCGGTAGCTACTTCGGCGATATCGGGACCTCGCCGTACTACCTGGCCATCGTGGTGTTTACTGCCCTGACCCTGGCGTACAGCCTGAAGGGCGGGATGTCGTCATCTATCCTGACAGACGTCATTCAAATGGCCCTCTTTGCCGTGCTGCTGGCCGTCGTGCTGAGCGCCATCCTTCCCCGGCTGGACTATCAAATTGCTCCGCTCCTACAAGCAGATTTGGGCGGCGGAAGCGCTGGAATAATGGATGCCGGCGGCTTCAATCTTTTATTAGTCGCCATCTTACAAAGCTTCAGCTATCCCTTTCACGACCCGGTGCTGACCGACCGGGGATTTCTTACATCACCGGGCACCACGCTGCAGGCTTACCTGTGGGCCGTACCCGTGGGTATGGCGTGTATCGTGCTATTCAGTCTGGTTGGGGTGTACGGAGGTTTACTCGGGCTGGAGGGGCAAGCTCCGGTGGAGGTGGCTCGTGTATTGGGTGGACCTATCCTGTTGGTGATGAACTTCATCATGATCACCTCCGCGGCCAGTACCCTCGATAGTACGTTCTCCAGTTTTGCCAAGCTTACCGTGGTTGACCTTGGGGGGGCACCGGTAGAAAATGCCAGGCTGGGGCGGGGCCGACTGGCGATGGTCGGAATTACCCTGCTAGGTACCCTGCCGGTATTCCTGGACCCGGCAATTCTGTCGGCCACCACCGTATCGGGGGCAATGGTCGTAGGTTTGGCACCGGTATTCTGTCTGTGGTGGCTTCGTGTACCGTCCGTGGGCTATTACCTCTCCATCCTGGGCGGGGGCTGCTTTGGCCTCAGCTATGCATTCGGTGTTTGGCCGGAGGCCTGGGTATTCGGTTCGGGTACGTACGCGGATCTTTTAGCCGTCACCGTAATCAGCTTGCCGGTCTGCTTCCTGTTGTACCTGCTACCTTACTGGCTCAAACAATCAGCATCGACATGACGGAAGCCAATCTCAGTTGGGCGGAATTCGAACGGGTAGATATGCGCATCGGTACGGTACTGGCCGCGGAACCTTTTCCCGAAGCCAAACGTCCCGCCTACAAATTGCGCATCGATTTTGGGGAGGCGGGTATCCGTAAGAGTTCCGCGCAGATCACCGATCGCTACCGGGCCGAAGAATTAGTGGGCCGCCAGGTGGTGGCGGTAGTAAATTTTCCGGCCAAGCAAATTGCCACGATGATGAGCGAATGCCTGGTTCTCGGAGCGGTAGGGTCGGATAAGGTAGTGACCCTTCTATCCCCCGACCAGCCGGTTGCAAACGGGACCCGCATCGGTTGATGGCCAAGATTAGCGTTTGATCCCTAGCCGTTTCATCTTACTGAAGAGCGTTTGGGGGTTCACCTGGAGTATTTCCGCTGCCCCGTTCGGTCCGCTGACCTTCCCATCCGTGCTATCGAGCACCATTTGGATGTATTTTTTCTGATATTCATCCAGTGAAAGGAACTCTGTCAACATGCCATTGGTGATATCCAGCAGGGGCTTGTTTGGCGGGTTGGTCGTTGGC
>JBASAV010000658.1:0-4255 GCA_049650785.1 Lewinella sp.
ATACCACGGTCGGCGACCAGCCGGTCCACGCTACCGGGGGCAGCAGCTGGCTCGCCGGCGGCGGGGTCAACGTACGCTATGACGACTTCACCGTGGCCCTACACGTGGCCCAGCCGCTGGAGTCGCACTACTCGGACGGCCTGGCAGAGGCCGGGCTGCGCGCGACGGCCTCGGTTCTTTTCAACTTCTAATCCCATTTAATCCAAGCTTATTATGACTTCTACATATCCCTTCCCCCTTCTCCTCCTCCCTCTGTTGATCCTCATGGGTTGTGACGACGACGATATCACTACCCCCGACACCGGCGAGACCGGAACCGTCGAAATCGAATTCGAAAACGTCTTCGGACCGCAGACCAACCAACGCACCTTCCGTCTCGGAGATACCACCGACACGGACTTTACTTACGCCAACGCGCTCGACCAGTCCTACCGCGTCACCTACCTGAAATATTACATCAGCAACATCGTCCTGGAAGGACCCGACGGCGAGCGCTACGAGGAACCCATCGATGTAACGGCGACCAGCGCCCGCGGCTTTCACCTAGTGGATGCCACGCAACCGGAGACCAGGATCTTTGACTTGACTGACGTACCGAGCGGCGCTTATAACCGTATGAGCTTTACCCTCGGCGTGGACAGCACCTACGTACTCGAAGGAGCCGCCGGCGGCGATCTCGACCCGGTCGGCAGCGGTATGTTCTGGAGTTGGAATGCCGGCTACGTGGCCTTCAAGATCGAGGGGCAGAGCCCGGAGAGCCCCGGCGGTGCCCACGGTAATTCGCTGAGCCCGGAAACGTCCAACGGTATGGTTTTCCACCTGGGTGGCTGGAAGGACATCGAAGGAACCGTCCTGCGCAACAACAACCAGCGCGTGATCATCGACTTCGACAGTAACGCCACCGTCAACGGTGACCTCAGCCCCACTATCCACTTTGAATTCGACGTAAACTCGGTCTTCGACGGCCCCGGAGGCACCATCGATTTTGGTCAGACTAACGTCAACATGCACAGCCCCGTTGACGCTAATCCGCTAATCCGAAACGCGGCGGCCGGTTTCCGTTACGATCATGTCCATCAGTAAATTGCCGATGTTCCGATTCCTGCTGCCGTGTTTGTGTCTGCTCCCGTTCGCCTGTGAACGGGAGCAAGCCGGCCCGGCAACCGATCCCTACGCATTCGTCGCACCGGATCACTTCCCACCGGTAGCTTACGACTTTGAGCGCAACCCCGTTACCGAATCAGGTTTCAAGCTGGGCAAGCGGTTATTCGAGGACCCACGCCTGTCCCGCGACGGATCGGTGAGCTGCTCCAACTGCCACCAGCAGGTGATGGCGTTCGCCGACCCCCAGCACGGACTAAGCATCGGGATAGAAGACCGCGTAGGAACGCGTAATGCCCCGGGGCTCTTCAACCTGGCCTTCCGCAGCGAATACATGTGGGACGGCGGCGTCGTCCACCTCGACTTTTCCGCCATACCGGCCATCGAATCGGAAGTGGAAATGGATAACACCCTGGCGGTGATCGTAGCCCGATTGCGCCAGGATGCGACTTATCCAGCTGCCTTCCAACAGGCTTTCGGGCAGGATACCGTCACTTCCGGACTGATGCTACAGGCACTGAGCCAGTACCAGGCCATGCTCATCTCCGACCGGAGTAAGTACGATGATGTCCTGGCCGGTCGCAATGGAGCGGTCTTTTCTGCGGCGGAGGCGCAGGGAGAAAAGCTTTTCCGGGAACAGTGTGCCGGCTGCCACGACGGGCCTCTGCAAACCGATAACAGCTACCGCAATAATGGACTTGCCGCCGGCAATCCGGACCCAGGTCGGGAGATCATCACCCACGATCCGGCTGACCGTGCGAAATTTCGGGTACCCAGCCTGCGCAATATCGCCCGCACGCCTCCCTACATGCACGACGGCCGCTTCCAGTCACTGGAAGATGTACTGGATCATTACACCCAGGGGATAAGCCCCTCTCCCACCCTGGACGCGAGGCTGGAGGACCCGATCGTACTGACGCCGGAGGAACGCCTGGCCCTGATTACCTTTCTGGAAACGCTGACGGATTGGGAGTTCCTGGCGGACCCGCGGTTTTAGTATTGGCGCTTTTCCTGCGCGCCGCCGCCATAATGTAACGGGCAAAGCCACGTTTCCTTCGCGGAGGGTATCGTACCTTTAAATTGCCCTCCAGCCAATGCTGAGCATGAAGGAAAAAGAGATGATCGAAGGATCCCTGCGGGGAGACGAGCGGTGCCAGCGCGCCCTCTTCGATCGGTATGCCCCCCTGCTCATGGGCGTTTGCCAGCGCTACTGCCGCAACCAGGTGGAAGCGGAGGACGCCCTGCAGGATACCTTCGTCCGGCTGTACGCTAAGCTCCATAAGTATGGCTTCAAAGGATCCTTTGCCGGCTGGGCGCGTCGGTTGTGCGTGAACGTGGCGCTCAAAACGTACCAACGCAAGCGCTTCAGCCTGGAGCAAACCGGCCTGGATAACATCCCGGAACACGCCGGTGCCCCGACCGCCTACGCCGATCTGGGCGAGCAGGAATTGCTCCAGTTGATCCAGCAGCTGCCCGACGGCTACCGGATCGTATTCAACCTGTACGCCATCGAGGGGTACAGCCATAAAGAAATCGGCGAGACGCTGGGCATTCAGGAAGCCAGCTCCCGCAGTCAGCTGTTGAAGGCGCGTAAGGTGCTGCAACAGCAAATTGAAATTCGTAAACGCATCGCCATATGAGTGAACTCGACGAGCTATTCCGCGGCGGGTTAGGCGATCGTAAACCCGAGGTCCCGAAGGATCTCTGGGATAAAATCTCCGCACGCCGCACCAACCTTCCCGCCGGGGAGGAACTGGACCGGCTATTCGCCGATAAACTCGCCAACCGGCAGCCCGCCGTTCCGGCCGGTATGTGGCAGCGCATTCTGGTCGCCCGGCGGCGGTCACCGCTCCTTCGCTATGCGGCCCTCGCCCTTCTGTTAATTGGTATCGCCGGTGCCGGATTCTGGCTGATCCCGCAGGAAGCACCCGCCGCCAGCACGACGGCCGAAGAGTTGCGTACCCCGCCGCCTCCGGTCACCCCTGCACCCATCGGGTCAACTAGCGACCAACGGGACGAGCCCGAAATGTTGGCGGATGTTCTCCACACGACTCCGTCATCAGCGGGGCGGAGGCCGGATAAACAGGACAGCCCTATTGCTGATCGAGTCGCTACGAGCCAGCGGCCCGAAGCGAACCAACCGTCCGAAACTTCGTACACCCCTGCCGCCACCACCATCGAACGATCGGTAGAGGCGGTCACCGGCCTACCCACCCTGCTGAATGACCGGGTAGACCGCCTGACCAATGACCTCCTGGCCGATCTTCCCCCGGCCGGTCCGGGCGGTACTTTCCAGTCGGCCAGCCGGAATCGTTTCCAGGCCGAGTTTTTAACCGGAGCGGCCTACGCCCACCAGCGCTTCGGACAAAGCGGAGAAGATGCCCGCGAGCTACGGAACGCCCGGGAGGTGAGTGAATTTCCCCAGTTGAGCTACCAGTTGAGTGCCCGCCTGGATTACCGGCTTCACTCCCGACTGCACCTGCTAACCGGACTGACGTACGTGGACATTAGCAACCAGCTGGAATACGACATGACGCGGAACGGTGAAAAGGAACTCATCCGCAGCACCAACCACGTCCGCATGTTGGAGGTGCCCCTCATGGGTAGTTACGTCATTTCAGGACGACGCTTGCGGTTGAATATCAACGCCGGCCCGGTATTCAATCTCTATACGTCCGTCAAGGGTCAGTACCTGCACCCCGACTTCGCCGAACCCCGGGACCTGAGTACGGCCGATTACCGGTCCAACATTGGTCTGGGCTGGACAACCTCCCTGACGACGGTCTACTACATCGGGAAGGACCGTCAGCTGCAGGTGTTGCTGGAGCCCTTTTTCAAGTACTACCCCGGCTCCTATACCCAGGGTGCCGCGCCGCTGAGCGAACGCTACTGGCTGGCCGGCCTGCAACTCGGTCTGCGCAAATCGCTGTAACGCGGCTTTTCAACGGTTGCTATTTGTACCTTACGGGCCGTTAACCCACTTCCCCCGCCATGCCCCTCGATGCGTCACCCCCTCCCTTTCCCGCCTCCGACAAGGGCGACTGGCTTGACCGCGTAAAGAAAGAATTGAAGGGTGACCTGAATGACCTGGATCACCAGGTTTCGGAAAATATTCGGCTATCCCCCCTTTACACGGCCGAGGAAGTAGAGAAGC
>JBASAV010000659.1:0-2976 GCA_049650785.1 Lewinella sp.
ACGATTCCCACGAAGGGTGGCTTCTTAGCACCGGGCCGCTGCCACGCTTCCAGTACCCTTTTCTCGACTGTGTCGTAATGGAAATGTTTTTCCGTGGCGATACCCGCGGGCTTATTCACCACCGCCCATCCCGGGCCTTCCTGTAGAGTCTCCAGCATTGGGACAAGGTACTCGGTACGGGACACATATCGTTGCCATAACAAGCATGGTTGAATGCATGAAAATTATTTTATAGTTGTTAATCTTGCAATTTAGTTGTAGTATTAGGTACGGATATGAAACTTTGGTTGGTAGAAGACATGCCAGCCCCTATTATATGCTTTCCTCACTAATTCAAATTCGATCATGCGATTGCTTATCCTATTGCTGCTGACAGGCGGCCTCACCGGCCTGTACGCGGCCGACAATCCCCCCGACGGATCCCTTTGGCAAATGGTTACCGGAACGGTAACCGACGAAAGCGGCATGCCCCTCATCGGGGCAACCGTGCTGGAGGAAGGGACAACTAACGGAACGGTCACGGACATCGACGGCAACTTCAGTATTGACGTAAGCCCCGACGATCCCCATCTGGTCATCACCTACACCGGCTACGAAAGCCAGATCGTGCAGGTTGGTAGCCAAACCGCGTTCAACGTGGTAATGAGTGAAGACGCCGAGACCCTGGATGAGGTAGTCGTGGTCGGCTACGGCATTCAGAAGAAGCGCGACGTGACCGGCGCTATCTCCAGCCTGAACGACGAGCAGATCAAGAAGATCGCTACCTCCAGCGGCGTGGCGGCCATGCAGGGTCAGGTAAGCGGGGTCGATATTATCAGCCCCGGCGGAAGACCCGGTTCCAACCCCACCATCCGCATTCGTGGCCGGCGCTCCATCGCGGCGGATAATGATCCGCTTTTCGTGATCGACGGTATTCCCCAGACTAGTGGTACGACGGCCATTGCCGACATCAACCCCCAGGATATCGAATCCATGGAAGTGCTGAAGGATGCCGCCGCTACGGCCATCTATGGTAGCCGGGGATCGAACGGGGTCGTGATTGTGACCACCAAGCGTGGATCATCCGGCCGAACCATCGTCAGCTACGACGGGTACTATGGCGGAACCAGCGCCCTCAACACCGTCGATATGATGAATGGCGCCGAGTTTGCCGCCATGAAGCGCGAAAGCCAGCGGGAAGGCTGGAACGGCAGCATTCCCGCCGACGAAGACGTTTTCCTGGATCCCACGGAACTGGAAGGTATCGCCGAGGGACGCAGCACCGACTTTCAGGACCTCGTCTTGAACGACGGCTGGCAAATGAACCACCAATTGGGCGTCCGCGGCGGCAGCGAAGCCACGCAGTTCAACGTCTCCCTCGGCTATTTTGACGAGCAGGGCATTATCTCTAATCAGGACTTCCGCCGCTTTACCGCCCGGGTGAACCTGGACCAGCAGATCAGCCCGATCTTCCAGGTGGGCATCTCCTTTACCGCATCTAACTCGCTACAAAATTACGGTTCCAACGCTACCATCGGGGAGGCGCTGGCCAATAACCCGCTCGGTGTACCCTACAACGAAGATGGTTCGGTACGCTTCCTCCCGACCAATGATGGTATCCGGACCAATCCACTGTCTGAATTGGTACCTGACGCGGTCGTAGATGATCGTCGGGTTACGCGCATTTTCGCACCTCTCTATATTAAGGCCAACATCACCGATGGCCTGGTATTTACGACGAATTTCGGCCCGGATATTCGCTACTACCGCCGGGGTGGTTTTTACGCCAGTGAAACGAACGACAATCGTGGCGGCCCGGCCGATGCTTTCACCTTCAACGAGCAGGATTTTGGATATACCCTCGAAAACATCCTCAACTACAACCGCACCATAGGGAGCGACGATGAACTGGGTGTGACCCTGCTTCAGTCCATCCAGAGCCTGCGCACCGAGCAAGCCAGCGCCAGCGTAGTCAACCTGCCGTACGAGAGCCAGTTATTCTACAACCTGTCCACCGGGGAGGTCAAGGGTAATATCAACTCTAATCTCATCGAATGGCAACTCGCCTCCTTCATGGCGCGAGCCAATTATTCCATCAACGGTAAATACCTTTTCCAGGCCAGCCTCCGGGCCGACGGTTCGAGCCGTCTGGCGGAGAGCAACCAGTGGGCTTACTTTCCGGGTATATCCGTCGGTTGGCGGGTAGGGGCGGAACCTTTTCTGCAGGACATCAGCTGGTTAAACGGACTTAAGCTGCGTGCCAGCTACGGGGAGGTAGGAAACACCTCCGTAGACCCCTATCAAACGAGGGGAGCTCTTGCGCGGACGGTGTATGCCTGGGACGAAAACCCGGCCTTCGGCTTTGCATTGAACGACATTCCCAATGAAGAGCTCGGATGGGAAGTCTCCAAGACCTTTAATGCCGGTGTGGACATCGATGTGCTCAACGGACGATTCAACGCCTCGGTTGAATTCTACCGTACGAGCACCGAAAACCTGCTTCTCCAGCGCAATTTGCCCCCGACTTCCGGGTACAATAATATCCTGCAGAACGTAGGTGCCACCCAAACGAACGGCGTGGAACTCGTCCTCGGCGCTGGTATCCTCAACAGTCCCACCGGATTGAATTGGAGTGTCGACTTCAATATTTCCGGCTACCGGGAGTCCATCAAGGAATTAGCACTGGTAGACGCCGACGGTAACCCGGCGGACGACGTCGGTAATCAGTGGTTCATCGGCGAGCCGCTGAACGTATTCTTCGATTATCGGAAGATCGGTATCTACCAGGCCAATGAAATAGAAATGGCCGACGCCATGGAAAACAAGGTCCCCGGTGAAATAAAGCTGGAGGATATCAACGGCGACGGCGTGATAACGGCCGATGACCGGATCCTTCTGGGATCGGACGTCCCCGACTACTTTGGCGGCTTCACCAACCGGTTTGAGTACCGCGGACTCGACCTATCCTTTTTCCTCTACTTCCGCCAGGGACAGATG
>JBASAV010000660.1:0-3474 GCA_049650785.1 Lewinella sp.
ACCACGCTCCATCCAAGATTCACATGCTGGCTTTTGTGAGCATCATGACCGTATCCTGGTGGCTGGAATTCCCGCTTTGGAAGTGGGTGGCGGTACTGCTTTGCTCGGGGATGGTTCTGGCGGCGGAGGCGCTCAACACGGCCGTGGAATACGTCGTCGATCTGGTAAGCCCGGATTATCACGTGCTGGCCGGTAAGGCCAAAGACGTAGCCGCCGCTGCCGTGCTCTTCACGGCGGTGTTCTCGGGACTGGTCGCGCTGTTGCTGATCGCGGACGCCATCTGGTGGCACCATCCGTACGCACCGGCTCAGTAAGTCTTCGTCATGTTTTCCGGGACCAGCAGAATAAAGTCGGCCGTTCCCTCCGATTCCGATCGCAGCCGGCGCATGTCTTTCTGTTCCAGGGTAGAGATGGTAACTACCTTGAGTTGGGGGCGGTACTGCCGCAGATACCAGACGATGCCTTCGTAGTTGTCGCTGTGGTAGCTGCCGTTAATGTGAAGGAAGGGCCGACCCGGGCGGGCGTGGTTGACGATCTGCCAGGCCATCGTGGCGTCTTTGATAGCCTGCGCTTTTGGGAAATTCTCTCCCGAGTGCGGGTTGGTTGAATTGGGCATCCGCATGGCCTTGTAACTCGATAGCTCCGGATCGTAGGGTGGGGGAATGGGCGGCAATTGCTGCAGCTCGGTACCCTTAAGCGTTTTAAGATAGATAAAGCCACGCTGGAAAACCATCTGGGCAAACTGCCGGGGAATATTGGTGGCGACTACGGTCACGCTGTCCGCCCGGGCTCGGTTTAGAATAGGCAGATAATCCGTATGAAAATTGGGCCAGACGCCGCCGGTATAGTGGTCCAACTCCTCCACCGTCAGACTATCCGCCATGAATTTGGAAAGCGCGTCCTGCTCGTCCGTCTCGAACATCTCCATGCCCAGATCGTAGGTTTCCAGAGATTTGATAATCTCCAGTTGCATCCAGTGGGAGATGGGATTGTCGTGGTATTCTCCGAATAGAATGACGTCCGCTTCCCCAAGCGTGCGCGCCATGTAGGAGAAAGGTACCTCGCGGCCTCTCTTATCGAATAGTGCAAAAGCACGTGGATTAGTTTGCGCCTGGAGCATTACACTCATCAGCAACAAACTAATCCACGTTAACAGTAATCTCATAGCCTCAGACGTTTAGCGTCCAGCCAAAGATATAAACTATGTGTTAGGCCTAGTAGGGCATTTCGCCGCCGGTCGCGCCGATTACCTCACCGGTCATGTAACTACCCTCCTGCGAGGCCAGTAGGACATAGGCGGGAGCAAGCTCTACCGGTTGGCCGGGGCGCTTCAGCAAGGTCGAGCTACCGAACTTCTCAATCTTGTCCTGTGGTTGTCCACCGGAGGATTGTAGCGGCGTCCAGAAAGGGCCGGGAGCAACCGCGTTGACGCGAATGCCCTTCTCGGCGACCTGGGCGGCCAGTGCCTTGGTAAAGGCGACGTTAGAAGCCTTCGTCTGCGCATAGTCGATCAAGCTAGAGGACGGGTCGAACGACTGTACCGATGCGGTATTGATGATGGCGGCACCGGCGGTCATATGCTTCAGCGCAGCCTTCGTGATCCAGAACGGAGCGTAGACATTTACCTTAAAGGTGTTGTCAAACTGCTCGGTCGTCAGCTCGTCAATGGTCATCTGGGCGGTCTGACGTCCGGCGTTATTGACCAGAATGTCGAGTCCGCCGAGTTCACTGACGGCCTTTTCGACCAGTTCTTTGCAAAATTCCTCGGACACGATGTCACCGGGTATGGCGACGGCTTTGCGTCCCTCCGCTTCGATGAGTTTGATCACCTCCTGGGCGTTCGCTTCCTCGCTGGGTAAGTAATTGATGGCCACATCAGCCCCTTCGCGGGCATAGGCAATGGCGGCCGCGCGTCCGATACCCGAGTCGCCTCCGGTAATCAGGGCCTTGCGGTCCTCCAATCTTCCGAAGCCGACGTAGCTTTCTTCGCCGTGATCGGGCTCGGGCTCCATCTTATTCACGGAGCCGGGACGATTCTGCGGCTGGCGGGGGAAAGGGGGCGCCGGATACTGTTCCAGCGGATTTTGCTTTCGGTAGCGGTCGGTTAGTTTTTCAGTAGAAATCATAATGGTATAGTTTAATTAATGCAGTTACCCGGGAAACGGGTGCTCCAATGAGATGTTTGGCTTATCATCCCGCAGCAATACCTAACAGCTTGTTTACGACTACAACCGCCTATTTCCCGCCGACAGCTTGGTTTCTAAGGGCTCTTCAAGCGGGTAGATGGCAGTGGGAGGCCCACGAGAATTACCAGAAGGGGGGGTGGCGTAACCGGTGTCGTATCACGACGGCAAACGGCCCGCTACTACTGAGCTTGCCGCTACAGGGAGGCAAGCACCAACAAATGCCCGTCCGGGAGGTGATGATTAGCCATACCACCGATTGGCAACGACAGCACGAGCAGGCTATCCGTAGTGCCTACGGTCGGGCGCCGTATTTCGAATTCTATGCAGAGGATCTGTTCCAAGTGACCCGAGCTCCGGCCGAACGCCTGTATGCGTACAACTGGCAGATAGCTTCCACCATCATCCAACTACTGCAATTGCCAGTTGAGCTGACCGAAACAGAACATTTTGGCGGCGCAAGCGCAGGAAAAATGAAGATCGCAACCGGAACGCCCCCTTACCCACAAGCCTTTTCGGATCGTTACGGATTCGTGGACGACCTCAGTATACTGGATGCGCTCTTCTGCGTGGGCCCGGAGCTCACCACTTTGCTTCACCAGCGGTAGACTACGTACACGTCCAGCGGAAGGCTGAAAGTTCTTTCCCCGCTCCGTCGAGGATTCCGGGCTTAAAGGGGTCAGGTAGTTCAAGCGGAGAAAAGAACAGGTAATTTCCGGCAAGGTCAGGTAGCATCGAATCCGAAAGTTCCTGCCCGGAGGCCTCCTCCCCTAACCAGTCGAATAGAGCGGCCAGCGGAGCGTGGTACGAATGGTAGGCAGGGGTTTTGGGCTGGCTTTAGCTAAACGTTCCTGAACTAAGCGTTGCTGCTTTACCTTCGTTGTCATGTCCAATCTAATTGACGCCGGCCTCCAGGCCGACCGGGCCCGCCTGGAAGAAATCATTAAGCGGCTCCACGAGCTGACCATACGCATCGGGCACGAGGATATGGCCAACACGGTCAGCGATCTGCGTAATCGCATTTTCGAGCCATTCATGTTCGTTATCGTGGGCGAGGTGAAGGCCGGAAAGTCCAGCTTCGTGAACGCCCTTTTGGACACCGGTCAGGAGATCGCCAAGGCCGCTCCTCAGCCCATGACGGATACGATCCAGCAGATCATCTACGGCGAGGAACATCGGGAGGTCACCGTGAATCCGTACCTGAAAAAGGTGTTCTTGCCGGTCGATATCCTGCGGGAGATCGCCATTGTCGACACGCCCGGAACTAACACCATCGTCGAACACCACCAGG
>JBASAV010000661.1:0-2096 GCA_049650785.1 Lewinella sp.
CTCGGTGGCGGGCAGGATGCCGTACGCGCCTAGGACGCTCGGGTGGTCCGTCATATAGGGCTCGTTGGTGTAGGAATCCGGGGCGCTGGTCGCCGCCAGGTAGAGATCGTCCTGAACGGGTAGGGGAGAGATGCCCTCCAGCACCCGGTCCCAATCCGCGCGTCGCGCCTCGCCCAGCCGCTCTCGCCACTGCTGCGCCGTCTCCAATCCCCAGTTCCAGTAGGCCAGTTCGAAGGTGGTATTAAAGGTCGTATCGGCTCCGAAACGTTCCTGCGCCGCTATAAGCCCCGGACCCAGAATAAATTCCTGGCGGGTGGAATCGTAATGGGCAAAGTCGGCCATGAAGGCGGCACTCTCTTCAATGAGCGGGGCGTACTCGCGCAGGAAGGCCGTATCCGGGTCGAGTTGGTACAGCTGTTCGGCGAAGTAAATCGGGTGGGGCTGCTGCCACAGCAGATAGGAACCGATGGACGAGACGGTTTCCCCGCCCTCCGAATCGGTCATTTTCTGCCAACGGACGCCTTCAAAACCCTGTCGCTCAGCGATAACCCGTGCACCCGGTAAGGCTTTGAAGTACCAGTCCAGGTACCGGCGCAGTACCTCCGGTTCCCCCCACTGTCCGAAGTGGACTCCATGCCACCACGCCATCTCGAGATGGGGCTTGCCGTACCAGGAGTTGTACGTCAGCCCGGTTTCCTGCGGGGGCGCGCTTCCCGACGTATTGACGTGCGTGAGGTAGCGGGACAGGACCATCCGCCGCTCCAGTTCAGCGGCCCGGGGGTCGTTGACGTCCCCGAAGTCGATAATGCCGCCCTCGTTCCAGTAGGAGGCATAGTCATCGGCGATCGTCGCCAGACTTTCCGATACCGATGTAGGTTGCCCGTGTTGCGCCACGGGGGAAAAGGCCACGGAAAAGGACCAGGTGTCGGCCTCGCTTTCCGGTGTCCAGCGGTAGCCGTAAGGGGTGTCATCCACCTCCACGGCCCCCAGGTCACTTTGTACTTCCGTGTAATAAGTCGTTGAATCGATGGCCCGGCGTATCCGCCACCGCTGGTCGGTCAGCTCCTGGATGGTCAGGCGATCTTGCTCGTCTTCGGCAAACTCCGCCGCGGCGTCCAGCCAAGTGCCGGTGGGGTAGGGGAAGTCTATCTTCATTGACATCCGACCCGCTTGGATCAGCGGACTGTTCACCTCCACCACCAGCACGTCCGCGTCCTGGCGGGTGGCCGTGGTCACCCGTACCGGTTGGCCTTCCACCGTGAAACGGCTCACGATCCGACCCTGCCACATATCCAGTTCCTGGGTAATTTCCTTGATGTCCGACGGGCCAGCAACGCGACCATCTTCGAGCCGGATCTCCCAGCCGACGGAACCCAAGGGTAAGCGGTGGGGATTGCTGCGGATGTACTCTCCGGCTACGCCGGCGGCGGTACTGTCGGGCCACTGCACCGCGTAGGGCACCCGCCGTCCGTGGCTTTCCGTGTATCGCATGGTTTGCTCGATGCGGTAGTCGGCGTCGGTCGGGGTGCTATGCCAGCCCCACTCGGAAAAGGTACCCAGTGGAATACCGTTTTCGTAGGTCACGGGGAATGTCTGTAGCCCGGTCACGTCCACCGTCACGGCAAAGCGTCCGTTGCCGACGGTAACCGGATTAAGCGTATCCAATTCGGAGGTCCTGACCGCGTGGCGTTCCACGATGGGGCGCCGGTCGATGCCGGTCGTCTCGCCCTGTGCGGCTCCTTGCGTGGCCAGCAACAGCAACAGGCAACAGGCTACTAATTTCTGCAAGCCGTCGATCGAAGGTATCGTGGCATAGAAGGCCTGCGAACGGCTTCCGCTAAGCGGCGCGGACCGGTACAAATTCTTACTCTTCATATATGGATCGCTGGGAATGGGTTGGTCCGGAAGGTACCCAGAATATCGTAACCGGCGAGCGAGTCAATTCCGAATTTTCTATCTCCTGCGCTGCGCCGCCCCCAAATTTTTCGGTCCGAAAAGCCTTAACATATACGACCGCCACCTACCTCACGTTCCATAATCAATCAACGCATTGTTGCGTCGGCCTCACCCATAAATCTCGTGACATGATTGTATTG
>JBASAV010000662.1:0-1917 GCA_049650785.1 Lewinella sp.
TCGGTGGTGAAGAGCTCACCCCAATTATCCAGCGTAAGGGTCTGTAGGTTCAGACCGGTGCGGAAGACGAAGTTATCGTCGGGCCAGCGTAGGCGGGTACCCAAACTTATGGCAGCCTGCTGGATGATCAGTTTGCGGGGTACCCTTTCGGTACCGAAGTCGTACTTATTATAGAAAGCCGACACGGAAAGGGAGGTAGGCCGCTTACCGCCCAACCAGGGTTCGGTGAGGCTGGCGTTGTAGCTTTGGTAGAACTTACCGTTGGTTTGGGCCCGCAGGGACAAGCGCTGTCCGTCACCCTGGGGGAGGGGGTGCCAGGCTTCACGGTTGAAGAGGTTACGAAGGCTGAAGTTATTGAAGGTTACGCCCAGCGTACCGATGACGCCACGGCGACCACCCCAGCCTGCACTTAGCTCCAGCTGATCGCTTGGCTTCTCTTCCACGGTGTAAATGATATCGACGGTACCGCGATCGGGGTTAACCGGCGTTTCAATGCCGAGGGTTTCCTGGTTGAAGTAGCCGAGGCCGATGATTTGCCGCTGAGAGCGGATGATGTCGGAGCGACTGAATTTCTGTCCGGGGCGGGTAAATACCTCCCGGCGGATGACGTGCTCGTGCGTCCGGTCGTTGCCGTTGATCACCACCTTGTCGATGGTGGCCTGCGGACCTTCGAAGATGCGCATCTCCAGATCGATCGAGTCGCCTTCAATGGCCACTTCGATGGGATCTACGTTGAAGAACAGATAGCCGTTGTCCATGTAAAGGGACGATACGTCGGCGTTGTCCTGGCTGAAGCTCAGGCGCGTTTGCAGTTCTTCTTCGTTGTAGACGTCGCCGCGCTCGATACCGAGGACGCGGGCCAGGGTTTCGGTGTCGTAAATAGAGTTACCCTTCCAGGTGATGTCGCGGAAGTAGTACTGGTTACCCTCGTTGATGCGGATATCGACGATCAGTTCACCGTCTTCGTCGCGGTAAACGCTATCGTTCAGCACCCGCGCATCCCGGTAGCCGAGCGTGTTGTAGTACGCGATCATGGCGTCCTTGTCATCCTCGAAGAGTTCGGGCTGGAACTTGGAGCTCTTGAAAAGCTTGCGCTTCTCGTTAGTCTCCTTCATTTGCTTCTGTAGCTTCCGCTCCTTGACCGCATCGTTGCCGATGATGTTGATCTCGGCGATCTTCACGCGGTCGTTGCGATTGATATCGAAAAGCAGGCGGACGGAGTTGGCCCGGCTGGTATCGGGAATCTCCTCTACGGTGATGGTCGCATCGAGGTAACCCTTTTCGATGTAGTACCCCCGGATGGCCTCGGCGGCATTGACCTTCGCGTCTTCGGTGACGATACCACCCCGGACGATGTATTTATTTACTTCCTCGTTGAGGTCGTCGTGCCGGCTCTGCTTGGCACCGGTAAAGCTGTGGCGTAGAAAGCGGGGACGCTCTTCGACCCGGACGACCAGGAAGATGACATCACCGATGGTTTTTTCCTCCTCGATGGAAACGTTGGTGAAAAGCCGCAGGCGCCAGAGATTCTTGATGGCGCGGGGAACATCGGGACCGGGAATGCGGATATCCTGGCCTACGCTCAGGCCGGTAACACCAATGATGGCGTTCTCTTCCGCGAAGAAAGCGCCCTCGACCTTGATGCCGCCGATCTCGTATTCCTGGGGGTCGGAATAATCGTAGACGGGAATGTCCAGCGAATCGGTCTGCGCCGTGAGGGTCGTCAGACAGCCGAAAGCGAGGAAGAAAAGTAAAAGGCTAAATCTCATACTATATCGGTTTGCCGGATCGGAGACCGGCCATCGGGGTAAGGATGGGTGCCAACGCTCAGTGGTTGGTCGGCTGCTTGAGTTGTTCGCTGGTTTTGCCGAATCGTCTTTCTCTTTGCTGAAAATCTACGATGGCGGCGTAGAGGTC
>JBASAV010000663.1:0-9626 GCA_049650785.1 Lewinella sp.
GTGGAGTACTATGCGAAGAATACCGACGATTTGCTGTTTACGGTAAACGTACCGGCGGGGACCAACCTTTCTGACCGGGTACTGACCAACATCGGCGCGCTGGAGAACCGCGGACTCGAACTTACCCTCAATGGGGTGGTCTACGATCGGGAGCGTTTCGGCCTGGACCTTACCGGCAATGTCAGCTTCCAGCATACGGAGATATCCCGCCTGGATGGCTTCGGCAGTGCTGATATCCAGACCGGTGGCATTGCTGGCGGCGTAGGTAACAACATTCAACTCTTGAGCGTAGGAGAAACCCCCTACAGCTTCTTCACCTACGAGCAGAAGTACGGGGTGGACGGTCGCCCACTACGGGACGGGATCGACTACAACGAGGACGGGGTGCCCGACAACCTGGACATCTACGAGGACCAAAACGGAGACGGAACCATTAACGAGCAGGATCTGGTCATCAACGAGGCTCCGGCTCCGGATGTGCTATTGGGCCTGACCGCCAACGCGCGTTATGGCCGCCTCAACGCGAGCTTTACCCTTCGCGGTACCCTGGGCAACTTCGCGTACAATAACGCCGCATCCAATGCGGGAAACCTTTCACGTGTCGCCGGTAACGGCTTCGTGAGCAACGTGCACGCCAGCGCCGTGTACACCCGCTTCAATACCCCCCAGTACTTCAGCGATTACTACGTGGAGGATGCCAGCTTCCTGCGACTGGACAACGTGTCACTCAGCTACGACTTCGGCAACCTGGTCGGAGACAATCTGAATTTGAGCGTCTACGCTGCCGCCCAGAATCTATTCATCCTAACGGAGTACAGTGGAACGGATCCCGAGAACGGAGGCATCGACAATACCCCGTTCCCCCGGGCCCGTATCTATACCCTCGGCGCCCGCATCGGTATCTAACCTATCCAAATTATCCGTTTCGAGAGGAAACGACAACCTAATATATCATGCAAAACAAAGCAATCTTGCTGCTTTTTCTCGGGCTGGGCTTCACCGCCTGTACCGACCTGGAATTGCTTCCCCAGGACAAGGCGGACCCCAACGCGGTACTGAGCCAGGAAGAAAATTACGAAGCCTTCCTGGCCAAGCTCTACGCCGGACTGGCGGTGACCGGCCAGCAGGGCCCCGCCGGGGCGAGCGACATCCAGAGTCTGGACGAGGGGTTCGGCCAGTACATCCGGGCACTTTTTAACCTGCAGGAGTTGCCGACCGAAGAAGCCGTCATCGGCTGGAACGACGCCGGCCTCCCGGAACTGGTGCAACAGACCTGGTCGAGCGATAACCAGTTTATCCGGGCCATGTATTACCGGATTTTCTACCAGGTGAGTATCACGAATGAATTCCTGCGGGAAACCACCTCCGACCGCCTGGACGCCCGCGGTATCCGGGAAGGTTTTCGGCCCACCGTTGACCTGTTTCGCGCCGAGGCCCGCTTCCTGCGTGCCCTCAGCTACTGGCACGCCATCGATATGTTCGGAGACGTAATCTTCTACACGGAAGAGAGCAGCCTGGGCGGCGACGCCCCGCAGGAGGGCACCCGCGCGGAAATCTTTGCCTTTATCGAGAGCGAGCTGCAAGATATAGCGGACCAGCTACCGGAAGCGGGGACCGCGGTATACGGTCGCGCCGACCGCGGTGCCGTGTACATGCTGCAGGCCAAACTGTACCAGAACGCCCAGGTGTACACCGGTCAGGACCGCCACGCCGATGCCGTGTCCGCTTTGGAGAACGTGATCGACAGCGATGTCTACAGCCTGCAAGAGGAATACGCCGACCTGTTCAAGGCCGATAACGATCGTTCAGAGGAAATCATCTTCCCGGTAGCCTTCGACGGCGACTTTACGCAGGGGTACGGCGGTACCACCTTCCTCGTACACGGCAGCATCGGCGGCAATATGACGGCCGAAAACTACGGGGTGAACTCCGCCTGGGGCGGTATGCGTACCACCCCGACGTTCGTGAATCTATTCCCCGACGTGACGGGGGATACCGACGAACGCGCCATTTTCTACACCGATGGTCAAACCATGAATATATCCGAACTGGGAGAATTCAGCAATGGCTATGCCGTACCTAAGTATACCAACGTGACCAGCAACGGCGTGGCGGGAAAAGACCCCGTATTCGCCGACACCGACTTCCCGCTTTTCCGCCTGGGGGATGCGTACCTGATGTACGCGGAGAGCGTGGTACGCGGCGGCGGCGGCAGCATGGCTCGTGCCGTGGACCTCGTCAACGCGCTACGTGAACGCGCCTACGACGGTGACGCCGGCAACATCACCGAGGCCGACCTGACGCTGGACTTCCTGCTCGACGAGCGCGGCCGGGAGTTGTACTGGGAAATGCACCGCCGCACGGACCGGATCCGCTTCGGCCAGTTCTCGACTGCAGGCATCTGGGCGTTCAAGGGTGGCGTGCCGGAAGGACGTACCAACGAAGCCTGGCACGATCTCTTCCCCATTCCGAGCTCCGAAATTCTTTCTAACCCCAACCTAGACCAGAACGAAGGCTACTAAACCCCCGATCATGCAAATTACCAAGCAAATACTTTCCTGGTTGCCATTCCTGCTGTTGTTGGTACTGGTGGCCTGCGACCGCGACGAGATAGACATCGCCGCCAATACGGACTTTCCCCCCGCTATACTCTCGTCTTCCCCCTCGGCCGATGGGCGCGTGGTGGCCGGTGACTTCGACATCCGCGTCATCTTTGCCGACGGCAGCATTTCGCCGCTACAGTCCGGTACCGTCACGCTGATGGACTCTTCCATGAACGAGATCGCCACCGCCAGCGAAGATCTCGAGGGGCTACAGGATTCGATCGTGATCGAAGGGTCGACCTTCGACGCCGAAAACCTGGCACTCGGCATCTATAATATGACCGTCAGCGTAACCGACACGAAAGGGCAGACCACCGAAAGCACTTTCTCTTTCGAGATCAGCAACTTGCCTTTCCCGGCTAATTATGATGGCATCTACCTCGCGGGAGCATTCAACGGGTGGACACCCAGCAGCAACCAACTGACCCTGGTAGGGCCCAATATGTGGGAGATTCAGGAAGTGGATCTGCAGGGAGAAGCCTGGAAACTGGTAGACGCACCTGCGTTCGGTGGTGAAGACTTCGGCGATCCCGAATGTGACGGATTCATGAATTCCAATCTGGCCGCGGGTGGCAACGGTGATACGAACTGTGGCGCCTCCGGTCTGGTCAATATCCGTTTTAACGACCAGACGCTCAGCTATAGCGTTACCCCGGCTGTCAACTTTGCCTCCCAAACGATGGGGCTTTACCTGCTCGGTACATTCAATAACTTCCAGGGTAGCGACTACCAGTTTACGCTGGTGGACGATAATACCTGGCAACTGGATGAAGTCCTGCTCGCACCCGGAGACCAGTACAAAATGGCGGAAATGCCGGATTTTGTCGGCACGAACTACGGCGATGATAACAACGACGGGATCGCCCAGGTAGGCGGTAGCAACATCGTCTACGCCGATTCGCTGGATGAGGCGTACTACAGCATCACCTTTAACGACGTGTCGCTGGCTTACGAAACCGAATTCCTTCGCCTCGGTGCTCCCGAAAGCGTAGGTATCATTGGTGATGCGACCCCCAACGGTTGGGACAGCGATACAGATATGACGGATGAAGGAAACGGCGTCTACACCATCAACGTCGAGCTCACCGACGGCGTGGTCAAGTTCCGCGCCAACGACGCGTGGGACCTGAACTGGGGCGGCACGGAATTCCCCAGCGGTACGGCCGTGGTCGGCGGCGGAGATATCCCCGTCGTAGCCGGTACTTACAACGTGACGCTGGACATCAACAACCTGACCTACTCCTTCACGGAGGATGCCGGCATCACCTCGCTCGGCCTCATCGGCCCCGCCACCCCCGGAGGATGGGACGTACCGGATGGCGACTTCGACCTCGTCTACGACGAGGACGCGGGAATCTGGAAGACGGTTATCGCGCTTACGGATGGCGTAGTCAAGTTCCGTGCTAACGACGCCTGGGACCTGAGCTGGGGAAGCGACCAATTTCCCTCCGGCACCGCCACTTCCGACAACGGCCCTGACATCCAGGTCACCGCCGGTGTATACTACGTCACGTTCAATACGGAAACCGGTGACTTCAACTTCGAGCCCGCTACGGTGGGCCTGATCGGCTCTTCTACCTCTACCGGTTGGGACGCAGATATCGATATGACCCCGAATCCCGATGTGACGGGCGAATTCACCCTGACCACCACGCTTACCGCGGACGGCGCGGTCAAATTCAGAGTCAACGACGACTGGGCGTACAACTGGGGCGGCACCGAATTCCCCAGCGGCACCGCCGCATATAACGGTAGCGACATTACTGTAGGGACAGCCGGTGAATACACCGTCACCTTCAACGTCAATACCCTCGAATACAGCTTCGACTAAGATCGTGAGCTTAATCGACTACATCTACGGGCGCGTTTCCTTCGGGGGCGCGCCCGTTTTTGGTTGGCTACTGGCCTGGTTCCTGGTGTGCGGATCGCTAACGGGTGCTAACGGACAAGCAACCTTCCGGGATGCCACTGCGGGGTCGGGTATTGACGCGCGGGGCCGGGGACGGGGGGCATCGGTTTGCGACGTCAACGCGGACGGTCACCCCGATCTGTATCTCTCCATGTTGGATGGTCCGAACCTGCTTTATATTAATGATGGTACCGGCCGCTTCACGAAGGTGCCCGCTACCGTACTGGCGGGGAACGAAAAAACGATGGTGAGCCTGTGGGCGGATTTTGACAACGACGGGGACGAAGACGTACTCGTCGGGAATCAGGATGTCCCCACTCGTGTGTTCCAAAACCATGCGGGTGCATTCGAAGACGCGACACTTTCCTCCGGGATGAATCTTACAAGCAAAGTGCAGGGGGGATCGGTACTGGACTATGATGGGGACGGGTATCTGGATATTTATCTCACGTGCCTGAACGACGCCAATCGGCTGTACCGAAACCTCGGCGGGCTGAATTTTGAGGAGGTGGGGGTGCAAGTCGGCGTAGCCGTAACGGGGTTGAATATGCAATCGTTGGCGATCGATTACGATCTGGACGGGGATCCCGATCTCTACGTCGTACGGGACGGCTCGCAAGCCAATGTGCTCCTGCGCAACGACGGGAATACGTTCACCGACGTCAGCGGGGAAAGTGGTGCTGACATTGTGGGCGATGGTATGGGAGTCGATGCCGCCGACTACGACGGAGACGGTGATCCGGATCTGTACATCACCAATCTCTACGATAACTATCTCCTGGAAAATCTGGGCAACGGCACCTTCCGCGAGCGAGGCTTCGACGCCCGCGTCAATGATCTGGGAATGGGGTGGGGGACCGCCTGGCTCGACTACGACCGGGACGGCCTGCCCGATCTCTACGTCGCCAACGAGACCGGCTTTAGCGTGGGTGGCCGCCGGTATGATAACGTGCTGTACCACAACGACGATGGCCGCTTCAGCGTAGCCGCAGCCGATACGGCCGCCATTCACAGCCCCTACAGTAGCTACGGGACGGTCACCGCCGACTTCAACGGAGACGGGCGCCCCGATCTCTACGTCGCCAACAGCGGAGGGGCCGGGCAGCTCTTCTTCAACACCTCCGACGATACCAACCACTGGATCGGGCTCGATCTCTACACCGCTGGCCGCTACGCGATCGGTGCCACCGTCGAGTTGTGGACGGCGGGCCGAAAGCGGACGGGCGAAGTCCGCGCGGGGGGCAGCTTCGCCAGCCAGCACGAGCGAACCCTGCGCTTCGGTCTGGGGTCATCCGATGTAGTGGATAGCCTGATCGTCAGGTGGCCGGGAGGAGAAAGCGATTCCCACTACGCACTGGCGGCGGACAGGCGGCATACGTTGACGAGCGGCCTGTCCCGAACCACGTCGGTGCCCCGGCCCGTGGCAGCGCAGCTTACCTTATACCCCAATCCGATCGGTGAAGGTGTACTGCACTTCGGGCAAACGCTGCAGCACCTCCGGGTCTGCGATGTGCGGGGGAATGGCGTCTACCGGAATTCCGGCCCGTGTGATCAAATCACGCTGCCGCCCGGCCTCCCTGAAGGATTGTACCGTATCATGGGATTCGCCGATGGGAGAAGGGTGATGGCATGGGTACACGTTGCCTTCCCCTAATCTGCATTTTTCCTGCGCTCCGGCGCAAAAATTGACCTTATGCCTTACGTCGTCTTTTTGCTACTGCTTCTTTCCGGTCTGCTGCCCGGCCAGTGTATACAGGGGGGTGACTTATCGTACGTAAATGCCGTAGAGGCGGGTGGGGGCGTGTACCGCGATACCGGGGGCGAACGGGTCGATCCCTACGCCTACTTCGCGGAGCGGGGGGCGGAAATGGTGCGACTAAGGCTGTGGCATACTCCCGAAAACAATGAAAGTGCCTGCGGCGACCGGATAACCAGTGGCGGACTGGCGGACGTGCTGCGGGCGGCCCGGCGAAGCGACAGTGCGGGTATGGAAATCAATCTGGCGCTCCACTACGGTGATTACTTCGTCGATCCCGGCAAGCAACGGCGTCCTGCGGCCTGGGACGGTCTGGCGGGCCAAACCCTACTGGATAGTATCTACCAATACACCTACCGGGTGCTCCGTCAAATGCACGAGCAGGGAACTACCCCGGCGATAGTGGCCGTGGGTAATGAAACGGACAACGGCTTCGTGGATGCCGGCGCGTCTACCGATGGATTTGAGTGGGATACCGACGCCGGCAAGTTTCAGGCGGGTATCAACGCCATACGCGCGTTTAACGATGCCAACGGCACCACGGTAAAGTCGGCCATTCACCTGACCGAGCGGTACGCCCGTTACGGAGCCAAGGATTTTCAGGATGCCGGCGTGACCGGGTACGATATCATCGGTGTCTCCTACTACCCGCACTTCAATCCGACAACCACGATAGCGGGTATCGGCGAACTGGTACGACACCTGACCGATACCTACGGCAAGGAAGTCATGATCTTCGAAACGGGATTCAGCTTCAACAACACGTCGGGCGGGGATGACTACAACAACTTTCTGGGTGGTAACGGAGACGTCGTCAACCATCCCGCTACGCCGCAGGGCCAGCTGGATTTTTTGCTGGAACTGACCGATGCCGTCTGTGCAAGCGGCGGGGCGGGCGTTTTCTACTGGGAGCCGGCGTGGGTGACCAGCGATATGTGTGATGTGTGGGACCAGGGATCCTCCTACGAAAATGCCTCGTTCTTTGACTTCGACCGGGAAAACCGGGCGCTGCCCGCCTTTGAATTTCTTGCCTACGGTACCGTGGCCACCCGTCCGGCAGTCCCCCAGGCGGCCGTAAGGCTTTATGCCAATCCAACCAATGGCGCAAGCTTGCAGGTTAAAAGCAGCCTGCCCATCGCGGACTGGCGGCTGCTGACGGCCGCGGGAAAGGTGGTAGCGGGTGAGCCGGCGGAAGATGAATTACACCTGATCATGCCGACCAACACCCTGCCCGATGGGATATACTTCCTGGAGTTACGACTGCGCGACGGCCGTAGCGTGAGCCGCCGGGTAGTGGTCAAATAGCGGCTCCTTCCCCCCGTTCGAATTCCACTATGTTGATGTCTTCGGCCGTCTCCTCGAACCAGATCAGTGGGGCGGGATTCTTATCGCCCGTCGAGGTGTCGCACTTGAAAAAAAGGTAGTAGAGCTGCCAGTATTTTCCCACCCGTTCGCGGAGGTCCGCCATTCGGCGTTCGGATTCGTGGTAATCATTGTAGAGGTGGGCGAGGCGCCAGCAGTAGTACGCCTCGTCGTGCAGTTCGACCACATTGAGTAGGAGGGGGTCGTCGACGAAGTGAGCGAGGTAATTGCGGGCGTATACGGAGTGGTGCTTGGACCAATCGCGGGGATTGCCGCGGTGCTCGACGTGTTTGAAGGTATCGTGGACCCAGCAGATCGTCCGCAGCTTGCGGCGGGTTTCCGCATCAACGGGAAGTGCATCGATATTTTCGTTGACCTCTTGAATATGGGCCCAGATCGTGCCTTCCGGGTGACCGTAGCGGGGTAGGCCCCAGGTAAGGCCGCGCCGGAATTCCTCGTCTTCCAGAAAGCGGGCTTCCAGTTCGGTTTCGGGCTGTAAAAGGTCACTAAGTTCTTGGACGGTCAAAACGGTAGGCTCGGGAAGGGGTGTTGGTTACGGCCACGAAAATAGCTTAATGAGCGTAAAGTCGGGGAAGCGGTAACCAAAATATAGGTATCTCCTGTTCACTATACGGGGAGCTCACCTGAAGGTTTGCGCTCTGACCGACGCCGCATGAATATTCGCACTCATTTCCTGTCCGCACTATCGGGTGGCCTTGTTGCTGCCCTGCTCGTGGTGTGGTTGGTGCGTCCGGAGCAGACGGCCACGTTGGTCCGGCCCGTTGTGAATACCGACCCTACCCTGTACTGGTCAGCCCGCGTCGACCCCTCCAGCCCGCTGCCGGAGGTACCGATGGCGGCCGTAGACTTCCGGCAGGCCGCCCGCCGGACCACGGCGGCCGTCGTCCACGTGGATGCGCGGGTAGACGGTCGGGACCGCGCAACGGTGAAGGCACTGTTCAACCGGGAGGAGAACAGCGGCAGCCTGGGCGGACAGGGATCCGGGGTGATCTACCGCGCGGATGGGTACATCATTACGAATTATCACGTGGTCGAAGCAGCGGACAACATCACCGTAACGACCTCCGACCGCCGCCGCTACCCGGCGGAAATCGTGGGGGTAGAACCCAAAACCGACCTCGCCGTCCTTAAGGTGCAGGCCGATGACCTTCCTTTTCTCAAGTTGGCCGACTCCGACGAAGCCGAACCGGGGCAATGGGTGCTGGCGGTGGGCAGTCCCCTGGGGCTGACCAGCACCGTCACGGCGGGCATCATCAGTGCCAAGGGGCGCAACTTGAGCCTGCTCCGGGATCCGGACGCCATTGAGAGTTTCATTCAGACGGACGCTGCCGTCAACCCCGGCAACAGCGGCGGGCCGCTGGTCGATACCGAAGGTCACTTACTGGGCATCAATACGGCCATTGCATCTAGAACGGGGCTGTTTCAGGGGTACAGCTTTGCCATCCCCAGCAACCTGGTGCGGCGGATTGTCGACGACATCATCGATTACGGCCGCTTCCGGCGTGCCTTGATGGGGGTGGAGATATCTTCCCTCACGGGATCGGATATTGAGCGACTGGACCTCGTTGACCGCAGTGAGGGCGTTGTGGTGGATGCTATCTTTCCGGGCGGGGCGGCGGAAGCCGGCGGGCTGCTGGTCGACGACCTGATCGTAGCGGTGGATGGCCGGGACATCCGCGATCTGCCCGAACTGACCGAGATCATTGGCCGGGCCCGACCGGGCGATCGCTTGCTGGTTGAGGTGATCCGGGATAATAAAACACAGGAGCTCACCATTGATCTCCTGGCCGCCGACGAGTAGGGCGATATAGAAATCATTCATTGCATGAGGCTTAGAAGTGAAAATTTAGTCAAGAAATACGGCAGCCGCACGGTCGTCAAGGGGGTGAGTATTCACGTCGACCGCGGTGATATCGTAGGCCTGCTGGGCCCCAACGGCGCCGGTAAGACCACCACCTTCTACATGACCGTCGGC
>JBASAV010000664.1:0-9520 GCA_049650785.1 Lewinella sp.
TGCGGTCGATCAGTACAATATCCGCCACGGTGACCGGGTGGCCCGGCTGGAAGGCCATTTTGATTTGGGCGACGGAGCGCAGGATAAAATCGTTATCAAACTCCGGAAGCGGCAACGGAAGGTCATCGAACGCAACGGCACCCCCTACGAGCGGATCAGCGAGCACATCGGCCGCTACCCGGTGGTGATCGTAACGCCGGACGATATCAGTCTGGTCCTGGAAGGGAGCGCCACCCGCCGCAAGCTGCTCGACAACAGCCTGAGCCAGACCGACCCGCAGTACCTCACCCACCTGATCACCTACAACAAGCTCCTCGAAAACCGCAACGCCCAACTGAAAGAACTGGACGGGCGGGAAGACAACACCGGCCTGCTGGACGTCTACAATGCCCAGATGGCGGAACCGGCCAACTATATTTTCGAGAAGCGGAGCGACTTCGTTGCCCCCTTCACCGAACTGCTATTGGAAGCTTACTCGGCCATCAGTGGAAATCGCGAGGAGGTGGCCCTGGAATACCAGTCGCAACTCAGCGAGCAAAGCTGGGAAGAACTCCTGCACGACCGTGCCGAAAAGGACCGCATCCTGCAGCGCACGACCGGGGGCGTCCACCGCGACGACCTGGTCTTCGTGCAGGAGGGGCATCCTCTGAAGCGAGTAGCGAGCCAGGGGCAACTGAAATCCTTCGTACTATCCCTCAAACTGGCGCAGTACCGGCTCCTGGAGCGCAGCACCGCCCGGACACCGATCCTGTTACTCGACGATATCTTCGACAAGCTCGACCACGAACGGGTCCGGCAATTACTGGAACTGGTAATGAGCTCGGCCTTCGGGCAGCTGTTCATCACGGATACGGACCCGGAGCGCGTGACCTCCCTAATTGGCGACCATCCCGATATGGACTGGGAAAGATTCCTGGTCGCCGAGGGCGTCGCCCGCAACGAAGCGGAGTGGAAGCAGTTATTAGAGGAGGAATAGTCACCATGTACAAAAAGCCGCCAAAAAAACCGGAGCCCCAGGAACTGAAGCAAGCCTTCCTGCGCCTCCTGCGCAACCAGCACAACGAGGCCGGCTACTTCAAGGCACGGACGAAGATGGTGTGGGAGAAATTCTTCGGCAAACACACAGCAGACAATACCCGGGACTTTCTGGTGCGCAACCGTAAGCTCTACGTCTACGTGACGAATGCTCCACTACGGAATCAACTGACCATGGTGCGGGAGGGGATCCGGGAGCGGCTGAATGAGGAGTTTGGGGAGGAGTATTTGGAGGAGGTGGTTATTAAGTGACGCTTCGCGTTAGTGCGCTTTGCGCTTAGTCGGCTACGCCGGAATAGTACGGTAGTAGTTAGTCGGCTGCGCCGGGGTAGTACGGTAGGCGGGAAGTCGGCCGCGCGGAAAGGCTTTTCTTTTGTCTTTAGAGCCTAGCCGACATTCGACAATACCCCTACCGACTAGTGTCCACCCCCACCCGCTCACAGTCACTCCGTACGGGGCAGGTGCTACACTTCGGTCGCGTTCCGGTGCAGACGTGTTTGCCGAAGGGGACGAGGACCCGGTTGATTTCCACCCACAAGTCCTGTGGTAATTTTTTGGTCAGCGCGTCGCGGGTTTTGTCGGGGGTGGAGGTAGCCACGTAGCCCCAGCGGTTGGTGATGCGGTGGACGTGGATGTCTACGGCAATGATGGGATGGTTGAGGGCTACACCGAGGGCGAGGCTGGCTACTTTGGGGCCTACACCTCGGAAGGCAATGAGCTTATCGTAGTCGGCCGGGGTTTCGCCGCCGTAGTCGTCGACGATGGTCTGGCTGAGGGCGAGGATGTTGTCGGCCTTGGCGGGGGCGAAGGTAGCTTCGGTGATGAGGCTGATAAGTTGCTCGCGGTCCAGTTTGATCATTTCCTCCGGTCTCCGTGCGTGAGCAAATAGGCGACGGCTCACTTCGGTGCTGGTCTCGTCGTAGGTGCGGACGCTGATGAGGCTACTGACGAGTTGTTCGTAGAGACTGCCGTAGCCTTCGTCGCGCAGACCGAACATGGCGGCGGGGGCTTTATCGGCTACGGCGGTGGCGCACTCTCGGAGTACGTTGTAAATAGGAAAATCGCTCATGCCCTGTAAAGCGGCGGGCATGAGCGATTGGTTCTGTAAATCTCCTAAATTCTACACTGGGGGGATAGAAGGCGGGCTCATCACTGAATTACCGCCCGTAAAGATCCGATGGTAGTGGTCACGGAAGCTTAGTACTTTGAATGTAACGGGCGGAGTTCTATTTTTTGGGTTTAATTCCCACTGGTCAAGTTTCTACCGACAAACGGGAGGACCATCCCAGCGGATAAAGGTGACATACACTTCGGATGGTTTGAATTTCCGTACCGAGTATGAAACCCACATGGATAGCGGCGTAGCCTGCTAGTACTTTACTACGTTGACCCGCGTACCTAGTCCAGAGATACCTCGTAGTCGCCAGTAAGTCCCCCTCCGAAATCCCACGTTCCGGTCAGTTCAGCCTTCGATCCCATCTGGTTAAATTCACCTAATATGTTGACTTCACTGTCCGGATCAAAGTCATAGATATACGTGCCGGTTAGGCTTCCATCACTCGTCACTTCGTACGTTCCGTTTGCTAAATCAGGATTGTTTTCCCGGTTCGCCTCCACAGCAAGGTTACCGGCTCCATCGAAGATCAAGACGTAATAAACGTCATCATCGTATTTCCCTTCAAACCTTCCCCGCAGCGGATTTTCAATAACGACGGGCACCACTACCTGTCCCTCACTGTTACTGAGTACGACTTCCACATTGTGCGTACCGGGAGGAAGCATCTTGGTCCATTGCAGCTGACCGGTGGTGGAATTTACACTGAGGCCGGTAATGTTGCTACCCAGACTCACGGTACCCTGGTCGCCGTTCCAGTTGATGGTAGGGGTGGAAGAGCTGCCTGCCTCGAAGAAGTCTGCTTCGTAGGTAGTCGAAGCGTAGGTCACTTCCGGAGCACTGGCCCCACCGGAGAGGTTGTCGATCTCGTCGCAGGCCTGGGTGAAGATGACGGTCAGGGCAAAAAAGAAATAGAAAAGTTGCGATTTCATGCTTTGAATGTATTTGCCACTTTATGCGGCTTTCCCCGACCGTGTTACTGCCAGGCAAAAGAATTGTCAACTTCTCTGAAAAGTAGAAAAATCATAGAAAATTTTCTTTTACTTGCATTTTTATAATGATCTGATAATCAGATATATAAATCGTATTTAAACGTTTAAAAACATTTGTAAACGTCTTTAACCGCAAGTAAACGTATACTTGACGACTAACGGATTGATGTGCCCTCATCTTTGGACCGTCACCGAATGAAAGCGATGTGTACTGCTTCACGCCGCGATTTGCCGGGGGCGATTTCATCACCCATACTCGTGTCCATTAATTCATGCGACAACGGATGCGAGTCATACCAATCCTTTTTACCATGCAAGTACGTAACAGTGTAACCCTCATCGGCAACGTTGGCCAGCTCCCAATCGTCAAGACGCTCACCAGCGGTACCCGCGTCATCGAGTTCAGCCTTGCTACTAACGACTCCTACCGTAATAAAGCGGGAGAGCGAATCACCCGCACCGAATGGCATACCATTAAAGCCTTTGGCAAAGTGGTCGATACCCTGGAGCGCTACGTCACCAAGGGCAAGCAACTGGCGGTCACCGGAGCCATCCGCTACAACCGGTGGACGGATAAGCACGACCAGACCCGCACCAGCACGGAGATCATCCTGGATGACTTCACCTTCCTCGGTTCCCGCGACGACAGTTCTTATTCCGATCAGGAAGCGGATACGCCACAATCGGAGATGATGGCGGCCGAACCGGCACCGAAGAAAACGGCTAAACGGCGCGGCAAGAAAAAAGCCGCGATGACACCAGCCGAAGACCTGCCCTTCTAGACATATGAGGGCAGCTTTCCTTCACCCCTTAATCACTTCACCGGGGACCGTCGGGAAAGCATTTTTGCAACATTTTAGTCCTTTCCGGTAGCCGGCTGACTCGGGTGGGTACCACTTAGAGAAAACCAGGCGCCTACCATCCAAAGGCAGCAGGAAAGGCCGGGCCGGCATCGCTTCTTCGGGAGGGGTGTCGGCCCTTTTATTTGACCACCTTCAGGCTGAGGTCGAGACCGGTAGCTGAGTGGGTAAGAGCGCCTACAGAGATATAGTCTACCCCGGTTTCGGCCACGGCGCGGATGCTGTCAAGGGTAATACCGCCGCTGGCCTCGGTCTCGAAACGGTCGCCAATGTGTGCCACCGCTTCGCGCATGAGGGGGATCTCAAAATTGTCGAGCATGATGCGATCGACCTGTCCGACCCGAAGGACTTCCATCAGCTCTACCAGGTTACGCACTTCCACCGTGATCGGCAATTGCATATCGTTCTCCTTAAAGAATGCCTGCACCCCTTCGATGGCTTTCGTAAGCGAACCGGCAGCGTCTACGTGGTTGTCTTTGATCATGATCCGATCGTAGAGTCCGTCCCGGTAATTGTGGCCACCGCCCAGGCGCACCGCCCACTTCTCCAGGAAGCGCAGGTTGGGGGTGGTTTTGCGGGTGTCCAGCACCTTCACGGGCAGGTCTTCCACCTCAAAGGCGTAGCGGTTAGCGAGGGTAGCGATCCCGCTCATACGCTGCATGGTATTGAGTACGAGCCGCTCGCCCTGTAGCAACGCCCGGGAGTTGCAGGTCACGAAGAAGGCTTCGTCGCCGATCTCCATAAAGTCGCCATCGTTCATGCGTTGGTCGAACTCCGTGGTGGGATCGAGGTATTCGAAAATCATTTTGGCCATATCGACCCCCGCGAGAATGCCGACATCCTTCACCAGCAGGCGTGCCGTATCCCGCTTCGTTGGCGGAATGGTTGCTTCGCTGGTAAAGTCGCCCGCTCCGACGTCTTCCGCGAGGGCCTCGGTGATAAATTGAAGGATACGTTGGCGAAGGCTTTCATCTAATCCCGACATAACTTTACATTAGTGCCCGGCCGCGGTGGCCAGCGACAATTTTCGGTGTGATTTCCGGCCGCGAAGGTAAGCCTTCCGGCGTCCACTCAAACATTTTCCCGTGGTCGAATCCTATTTCGCGGACATAAGACGGCAGCTTGACTGTCCGGAGGAAAGCTGGCACAACGTCGAACAGGCTTACGCTGGTCGGGCTTACCATAACTTGGACCACCTCGACGAAATGCTCGCCCTCCTGCCCGAGCATGAGCCACCCCGTGATACGTTGGTGTTTGGCATCTCGGTAGTCTACCATGACATCGTCTATAAACCTACCCGCTCCGACAATGAGCAAAGGAGTGCCGACTCCGCTACCCGCCTACTTGAAAGGGGTGGCAAGCTTACCGCAGATCGGATTGCGCGGTGTGCAGACCTGATCCTGGCCACCAAAGGACATATTCCTTCGGAGCACGATGACGGCGATGAGGCACTTCTGATTGATTTGGACTTAGCCGTTCTTGCCCGTTCGCCAACGGACTATGATCGCTACACCGCCGCTCTCCGGAAAGAATTCTGGATGATCCCCGGCTTTGTATTCCGCAATGGGCGACGTAAAGTGCTTACCGGCTTATTAGACCGCCCGCGGATTTACCATACGGAAGTGGGGAGCTCCCGGTACGAAGCACCCGCCCGGGAAAACCTGTGGCGGGAGCTACGAGAACTATAGGTTCCCTTAGCGGGCGGGCTGCTGATCCAGCAGCTTTTCAACGTCCTCCATCAGGTGGTCTACTTCTTCTTCCTGCAGTCCGCGAGCGTAGGCGCGTACGAAACCTTCCCGGTCAACCAGAACGATGTACCCACTATGATCGAATCCCCCTTCGGCGGCCGGATTTTCCAGCGCGATGCTTAGGTAGTCCTCATCCAGGTCATAGATTTCAAATTTGTCGCCGTAGATAAAGCGCCAACGATCCAGGTCCTTAATTCCAAGCTTACCGGCGTACTCCGTCATCTTTTCGGGGGTATCGCGCTTGGGATCGACGGAGAAAGATACCAGACGGAAATCGGGGTTATCGCTGAAGCGCTCTTCCAGACGAAGCATCTGGCCCTTCACCTTTGGGCAGATGGTCGGGCAGGACGTGAAGAAGAATTCCGCCACGTATACCTTTCCACGGAGGTCTTCGCTGCCGAATGGCCGGTTGGCCTGATCGACATACTTCCAGTCGCGCACCGGTTCCGGGCTCACTTCGCCTGTTTCCGTATCGAAGGGATGATTGCCGGGATACCCCAAACTATCGGGAAGCAACAACCCGGTTGCGGTGTCCACCGGGTGGTGACGTAAGTAAGCAGGAGCGTGCTCCGGTTCAATGCCCTCCTCATGGCTGTGGCAGGCGGCGAAAAAAACAGGTAGGGCTAAAACGGCGAAAATTCTCCAAGACTTCATAGCCGGAGAACAACGCTTCCGGAGGTAGGTTGATGGACCCGCCGAGACCTTACGGTCTCCTGACTCGAATAGCCGGAAATCTACTTAGCGTAGCGCTTTTTAAAGGCCCGTCCTATACTTCTGCGGATATTCCACGCCCGATCTAGACGACCGACACTCATTTGCTGGTATTCTTTCTCCCAGAACGGCGGGCTGTATTCCTTCCATACGTTATAACCCGAATGAATAAGGTTGCCCAGGAAGTCCCACGGTTTCGGGGAACCGATGAAGTGGAAAACAGCCCGGTCGTATTGTGGCTTCTTGTAGTGGGCAAGAAAGGCGACGTTATAGTTCTTAGGCAGGTGCTGAAAATCACCGCCGCATACCCGGTTGAGGATGGTCTGGTCCACTGTCGGGATAGTCTCGGGACGATCCTTCACGATATCCCGCCAAACGCGGGTAATGTCTTTTTCCTTCCAGGCGTCGATGTCGATCAGCAGAACGCCCGAGTTGAAGTAGGCCATATCCCTGCCGAATCCCCGATCGAGGAAATAACGGAGATCGTTGGTATACTCGACGTTACCACCCAGAACGGCTGCGATGACGTTCCCTCCCATATCAAATTCCCGGAGCGGCAGGACGTCGATATCGATCACCAGGTCGCTGTCCAGATAAAGCACCCGGGAAGCATCGATGTAGTCGGGGATCAGCAGCCGGCCATAGGGAGTGAGATCGCCCAACAGCCGGGGTAGCCCCTTAAATTCCGTATCCGCATCGTACTCAATGAAACGATACTCCCCGGCAAACTTAAGCTGATTGAAGAGTGTCCGAATGTTATCCATGTGGTGCTCCGGCATATTGGAGCACATGATGTTGATGATCAGCGCTTCCGGCTGGCTACAGTTCCGGATCAGGGAACTGACCGTTGCCCCTAAACCGGGTAAGCCGCCGGCATTGACGCTAAAAACTACGTGGAATCGGTTGTGCTCGGACATGTTGGGGAGTGTTCTGGGGGCTCAAAAGAGCATATGATCACGTAAAGGTAAGGCCACCCCTAATAGTACGACTGGTATTCCATATGATTCTGTCTGAACGCTATTTTAAGCCCTGGAAAGCTTCCAGTCCGCAGCGCAGAAAGGCTTCATACTTTTCCTCGTCGGGCGTGTAAGCTACCGGCGGATTCAGCGTCTGACCGTCCGGCGAAACCAACACGTAGTAGGGCTGGGTCGCGTGCTGGAATACACTCTGCTGAAAATAATGCCACTTCTCCCCCACTTGGTCGATCAGGAAATTCCGCCCCGACCCGTCTAACCGGGTAACCTGTCGCTGCTGCTCGGCCGGCAGCTCCTTCCGGTCGTCGACGTACAAACTGATCAGGACGTAATCTTCGGTAAGGATATCGTTGATGCGGTCCTGGCTCCAGACATTCTCTTCCATCTTGCGGCAGTTCACACAGGTATATCCGGTGAAGTCGAGCATGACGGGCTTATCGACCTCCTTGGCGTAGGCCAGTCCGGCATCCAGGTCTTTGAAGCAGGTGATCCCCTGCGGACAGTCGCACGGATTGAGGTAGCTGTAGCAGACGGGCGGCGCGATGCCGCTCAAAAGGTTCAAAGATTCGTAGCTCCCGCTATCGTCATTCTTAGTGAAGCCGAGCGCCAGGTAGACAGCAAACCCTAAACTAAGGGCCGCGACCAGTCCGGCCACCGGTCCGGTCTTCCGCTTGCCACTATCGTGGGGGAAGCTAATCAGGCCCAGCAAATAGGCTGCAATGCCCAGCGCACAGAGCATCCAAATAAGGAGAAAGGGTTCGATGCGGAGTAAGTTCCAGTCACCTACCAGGTCCGCGTTACTTAAAAATTTGAAAGCCAGTGCCAGCTCGACGAAGCCCAGCACCACCTTCACGCTGTTGAGCCAGCCGCCGGATTTCGGCATGCTGTTGAGAACACCGGGGAAAGCAGCGAACAGGGCGAACGGCAGACCGAGGGCCACCCCAAATCCGGCCATGCCGGCGGTGAGCGGCCAGGCGCCGTCGCTCACGGCTTCGACCAAGAGGCTACCCAGGATCGGACCGGTACAACTGAAGGAAACCAGCGCCAGCGTAAGCGCCATGAAGAAGATACCCACGGTGCCCCCCACTCCTTCGGCCTGGCTGGCCCGGTTACTCCAACTCTGCGGCAGCGTCAGTTCGTAGAAGCCGAAGAAGCTACCGGCGAAGATGACGAAGACCACGAAGAAGCCAATGTTCAGCCAGATGTTACTGGCGATATTGTTGAGGATACCCGGGTCAATCCCGGCGATGAGGTGAAACGGTACGCTCAATAAAACGTAGATCAGAAAAATGAAAAAGCCATAGAGCGCCGCCCCCTTGATGCCTTCGGCCCGGCTACCTCCACTCTTAGTGAAAAAGCTCACCGTCAGGGGGATCATCGGGAAAATGCAGGGCATGATGAGGGCAAATAATCCACCGAGCAGCCCCAGGCCGAAAATGGACCATAGGCTCTGTCCCCGGGTGGCCGCCTCTCCCACATTACACGAGGCGATGGGGTCGGCATTGATAGCGTAGTCACCATCCGATCCGGAGGACGTAATCGCGACTGTACCAAGCTCAGCATCCCCCTCCTCGGAAAGTCCGTCCAACATCGCCGTTCCGGTAGCGGGGTCGAAGCTGAAGGGAAGATCGCGTGGGGGCAGGCACATCTCATCGTTGCAGGTTTGAAAGGTCAGGTAACCCTCGATAAGCTGACTACCCGGAGCCCGGACTAACTGCGCGTAGGTTACGGTTCCTCCGTCGATCTTGGCTACCTCGGCTTCCCAGGTCGTGTCGTATTTCTTTTTCAGGTGGTCGGCGGTTTCGGTGACCTCGCCGATGGCTTCTACCCCATCCGTACCGGTGATCGCCCACTCCGTGGGAATTGGGCCAATAGTGGGATCGACGTCTTTGCTGTATACTGTCCACGATTCGGCCATAGTGCCGGTAAGCGATAGTCGGTACCGATCGCCTCCCATCTCTTCCACCAGCAGAGCCCAACTTACCGGTTCGTCTTCGGTGGGCGGGGGAAGGCTGACGCGGTGGCTGGCCATGACCTCTTCGGCTGGCATGTCCGCCTCCTGATCCAGAGACGTTGTTGCCGGGGT
>JBASAV010000665.1:0-5795 GCA_049650785.1 Lewinella sp.
GAGGCGGTTCAGGTTGAAGTCGTCCTGGATCAATTCCGGGACCACCTCGCGGTCCATGACGAGATTGACCAGGGAGATAAACTTGATACGGCTCGCTACTAATCGTCGGGCCAGCCAGTAATTCAGCCGGCTGCCGCGGTAACACACGACCTGGGGGACGCCGAAAAGGGCTGTCTCCAGTGTCGCCGTTCCACTGGTCACCAGGGCGGCTTTGGCTGCGGCCAGTACCGTATAGGTGTCACCACTTACCAATTGCAGGTTGGGGGGACTATCGGCCGCGGCGACCAGCATACGGTAGAACAGGTCATCCTGTCCGGGTGCTCCCGCAATTACGTATTCGTGCTCGGGTAGGCGGGCAGCGGCGGCCAGCATAAGCGGCAGGCTTCGGGTGATCTCCTGCTTGCGTGACCCAGGTAAAAGCGCAATGTGGGTGCGGGGCCGCTCTTCCCTGTCCTCCACTACGTCCAGCAGCGGATGGCCCACAAAGGTGGCTTCCACCCCATGCTCGGCGTAGAAATCCTTTTCGAAGGGTAGGATCACCAGCATGCGATCGACATTGGCCCGCACCTGCTTGACGCGGCTGGTATGCCACGCCCAGATCTGCGGGCTGATGTAGTAGCTGATGTCGTAACCGGCCCGCCTGGCCCACTTGGCCATGCGCAAATTGAAGCCGGGATAGTCGATCAGGACCAGGCGGTCGGGCGCAAAGGCCTCAATGTCCCGCTTACACTCTCCAAAGTTGGCCAGTATGGTAGGCAGGTTGGCCACCACTTCCACGAACCCCATGAAGGCGAGATCGCGGTAGTGCTTCACCACTTTGGCACCCGCTTGCTCCATGAGCTCGCCACCCCAGGCCCGGACGTCGGCATCGGCGTCTTGCGCGCGTAGGGCAGACACGAGGCGGGAGCCGTGCAGGTCTCCGGAGGCTTCACCGGCAATGAGGTAGTAGCGCACGTGATCAGAATAGTTATTGCGCCGGAGCGCAGGCGGAACGAACCGCAAAGATAGCCGACCTTTACCCTAAAGCTTCCCCCCCTATGACCCTTGACTGGAATGCCTACACCTTTGACGAGCTGGATGTCCATCTGCTATACGCCATCATGGTGCTGCGGCAGGAGGTTTTCGTAGTGGAGCAGACCTGCTGGTACCTGGATGCCGATGGAAAGGACCAATCGGCCATCCATTTGGTGGGTACGCTGGATGGGAGAGTGTTGGCCTATACCCGGATCCTCCGGAAGGGAATCTCCTACGAGGACTACGCCAGTATCGGTCGGGTGGTGACGGCGGCTTCGGTGCGCGGCCACGGCGTGGGCAGGCCGCTGATGCGCCACTCCATTGACGAGCTGTACAGGCGATACGGTCGGCAGTCGATTAAAATCAGTGCCCAGTCACACCTGCAGCCATTTTACGGCAGCCTAGGCTTCGCCGGCACCGGGGAGATTTACGAGGAGGACGGCATTCCGCACCGGGCGATGTTGCTGCGGGATCGGGTAGAACGGTAGGAAGCCGGACTCCGCCTTATTTTACTCGATTGCGAAGTAGATCAGCTTTACCTGGGTATCTTCCACCGCTTGTCCAGCGCGACGGGCCGGAACGAAGGTCGGCAACTTCAACAGCGTGCGGCTGACCTCTTCCCGTAAATCCGCCTGGCCTTTCTCAAGCTGTTTTCTGTTGGTGGTGGCTGAGCCGGAATAACTTGAACCGCCAACCGTGTAAGCTGTAACGCGGAGGACATCGGACTTCCGCATCCGCATCGGTCGTTCGGTCAGTTCTTTCGGGCTTAAAAATTTGGTGTCGCTAATCGTCAACACCCCCATGGTATCGATGGTGTAGGTGACAAATACGGCCCCCGTGATCCCGTAAGCGCGGGCCCTCCGGGGGTAATTGATGCTATGCTAAATGGCGGAGAGAAAGCGTGTATCCGCATTATCCGGCCGGCCGCTTTCTACCCGAACGGAGCCCGCCGGCAGGTAAGCCACATGGTCGGTAGAATCCTGTCCGGATAGGGTGATGGTAAAAAGAAAGACAGTCAGTAGGGGGAGGAAGAAGTGCATCTAGTTGCTAATGGAGGAACGCGATCTATGCCTTCGGAACGAGGTGAGGGGGTAGGGGAGTATGCCTGGAGGTAGACCGTCGATCGGTAGCCGCCAGCAGAGCAGCCCTTCCTTTTCCTCAACTTACCTTTGCCCCATGCAGCCCCTAGCCGAAAGAATGCGCCCGAAAACCCTCGACGATTACGTCGGCCAGAAGCATCTGGTCGGGAAAGGGGCGGTCCTGCGACGCGCCATCGAAACCGGTCGCCTGCCCAGCTTCATCCTGTGGGGCCCGCCCGGGGTAGGAAAAACAACGCTCGCCCGGATCGTAGCTAATCAGCTGGAGGTGCCCTTCTTTATGCTGAGTGCCATTAACTCCGGCGTTAAGGATGTCCGGGAGACCATCGACAAGGCGAAGCGGGGTAAGTTCTTCGAGTCCGCCTCCCCGATCCTCTTCATCGACGAGATACACCGCTTCAGTAAGTCGCAACAGGACAGCCTCCTCGGGGCCGTCGAGGCCGGCATCGTCACGCTGATCGGAGCCACCACCGAGAACCCCAGCTTCGAGGTCATTCCCGCCCTGCTCTCCCGCGCCCAGGTGTACGTGCTGGAATCGCTGGGTAAGGAGGAGCTGCAGGGCATGGTCGATAAGGCGCTAGCCGAAGACGAGTACCTCAGCAAGATGGACGTCCGCGTGGATGATTACGACACCCTCATCCGCTTCTCGGGAGGAGACGGCCGCCGGCTCTATAACGTGCTGGAACTAGTCACCCACGAAGCTGCAGATGGTAGTTCCGTCGTTCTGGACACGGACTACATCACCGCCCGGGTGCAGGAAAACCTGACGCGCTACGACAAGACCGGCGAACAGCACTACGACATCGCTTCGGCCATGATCAAAAGCATTCGGGGCAGCGATCCGAACGGCGCGGTCTACTGGCTCGCGCGTATGATCGAAGGCGGGGAAGATTTGAAGTTCATTGCCCGGCGACTGATTATCTCCGCCTCGGAGGATATCGGGCTGGCCAATCCCAACGCACTGCTCCTGGCCACCACGGCCGCGCAGGCCGCCCAGATGGTCGGGTATCCCGAAGCGCGGATCATTCTCAGTCAGGTTACGGTATACCTCGCTACGAGTGCTAAGTCCAACAGTAGCTACAAAGCGATCGGTGCGGCCCAGCAAGCGGTTCGCCAGACCGGTACGCTGCCCGTCCCCCTGCACCTGCGCAACGCGCCCACGAAATTGATGAAGCAGCTGGACTACGGAAAGAACTACAACTACAGCCACGATAATCCGGGCAACTTCAAAGCCCAGGAATACCTGCCCGATGAACTGTCCGGTAGCTCCTTTTTCAAACCGCAGGCGAACAACGCTACGGAGGTGAAGATCGCCGAGCGGATGAAGCAGTTGTGGGGGAGTAAGTACGATCGTTGAGTGCTACACCCGTTCAATTAGAAAGTGGAGGTAATTCTTCAGCAGTTTCGGTGCCGTATAGAGAAGGTCGTGCTGCTTGTTCGCCACCATATGGTGGACCAGCGTCGGTGCATTGACCAGTTTATCACAGGCGTAATAGGCGTTGCGGGGATAGATCAACCAGTCGTCCGTACCGTGTAGGATGACCGTCACCGCGTTGATGTGGGACCATTCATCCGCCATATCCTCCAACTCCGATTCGTGGACCAGCTTCTCGTGGTTGGCACTGTTCAAGCCACTGGGCAGCAACCAGGACAGGGCCCAGAGGGAGTTTGGGTTGGTCACCCAGTAGGTATACTCCTGGGAGGGAGCCATACTAGCCGATTGCAGCAGGAGGCCGTCCACCAGTTCGGGAAAGTCCATGGCAATGCGGGCGCTAACCGTTCCCCCGTAGCTGCTACCGTGGATGATGACCTTCTGATCGGGATACTTTCGCAGCCGAATCACCGAGGCCACATTCTCCGCTTGCTCTTCAACGGAGGTCATCGGATCGCCCAGTCCGCTGCCCCCGTAACCCGGCCGATCGATAGCCAGGAGATTGGCATCTGCCCGCAGGGAGCTATCCCGTAGAATACTTAACCACCAGGCGCTCGAAGAGGGGGCACCGTGAATGAAAACGAGGAGCGGTTTGGTGCTGTCCTGCCCGATTTGGAGATACCGTAGCCGGCGTGTCGTCCCTTCCTGGTAGCCAATTTCGGCGATGTCCAGATTTGCCCGCATCATCACCGCACTCAGGGTTTCGTCGTCCATTTGAATGCGGACGTAAGGCTCCAACCGGTAGATCGCGTAGGTCGCGAATACCAGCAAGGCAAGTATAGTGTACAGCCTTTTTTTCTTGAGCAACATCAATGCGCGGAGTGTACAAAGGAGACAATATCAGCCCCCTGCTTGTTGGCAACTTTGACCACCCGCGGCTATATAATTGCTGGCATTTCTCCAGTCCCGTCAGGTCGATATGCCGGGCGGACCTGGAAAGCGGAAGGAGGCAAGCTTCCGCGTGGAAAATAATTTCGGGTTTCGCCAATGCCGACTTGCGTGGCATCCAACAAAAGCCATATTTTCACAGTTGCAATAACAATAGTTGTCATAGCAAAATAATCGATCATGCCTACCGCCCTTTCCGACGCTCGCACCCAGAAGTACGATGCTTACACTTCCACGGATTACCGCATCTGGCGCCTCCTGGCCCAGCGGCAGATGAAGGCCCTGAAGCCGGTAGCTGCCGCGGAATACCTGCGCTGCCTACAGGATCTGTACCCGATCCTGTCTCCCGAGCATCCCCCCCGCTTTAGCGACCTGAACCGGGCGCTGCGGGAAGCACACGGCTGGTCCATCGAAGTGGTCAAAGGCTTTCTGCCGGTGGATGAATTCTTTGCCCTGCTCTCCCGTCGCCGGTTTTGCTCCAGCACCTGGCTACGCAAGGAGAACCAGCTGGACTACCTGGAGGAACCGGATATGTTCCACGACATTTTCGGTCACATTCCCCTGTACCTGAATAAGAACTACGCCAACTTCGCCCAGAAACTAGGCGCTCTTGGGGTCAGGTACGCCCACGACGAGCAGAAGATCACCCAGTTGCAACGCCTCTATTGGTTTACCATCGAGTTCGGTGTTATGCGGCAGAACGGCGAATTAAAGATCTACGGCGCCGGCATCTGCAGCAGCCCCCAGGAAACCAAGCACGTCTTCGAAAATGCGGACGTCGAAGTGGTTGACTTCGATCTGGATAGCGTCATGGCCCAGGATTACGTCATCGACAAGGTGCAGATGAAGTACTTCGCGGTCGACAGCTTCGCCAGCCTGTTTTCGGCGGTTGATGAGCTGGAGGAGCGGTGGAAGGGGTAGTACGTTAGTCTTTTAGTCGTTAGTCGCCCTGCGCGCGTTTAGTCCAGCGGCCGTGCGGGCACTAAGCGCGCGCAGCGCGACTAAAAGACTAAAGAACTAAAAAAGTGCCCCGTAAAGGATTCGAACCTTTGACCTGAAATTTAGAAGATTCCTGCTCTATCCAACTGAGCTAACGGAGCTTATGCGTGCAAAACTACGGTTCCCGGCGTACATGACAAAGAAAGAACTCCCTCACTTCCCCAGCTCGCCCTGCGTAGTGCGCACCGTTGGCCCCCGGAAGCTGACGACCAGGGTGTAATCTCCGCCTATACCGCTGACGATCGGACCGAACATGGTGTCCATCAGGGAGGCCGCCTGGGTTTTAGCCCGGTCCATGACGTTGCTTTCCAGGGCGTCCTGGCGGAAACTTTCGCGTAGTGCGTTCACTCCCTCGTTGATATTGC
>JBASAV010000666.1:0-27677 GCA_049650785.1 Lewinella sp.
CATAGAAACAGAGCTTGGACTTGGATTTCACGGGGATCTGTTTCTTGAAAGCATCCCAACGCAGGGAACCTTCAGCTTTTGGAGCAGCCTCGGGTATCACCAGCGCGGCAGCCGAATCAGTCGGCGACGGGCCATCACCTTCCAGGGGAACGGGGTGGTCTTGCCCGCCGACGACTTCGTATTTAACAACGTGGTCCTGAGCATTGGCGGCAAACAAGTGGTTACCGCCCTGGGCCTGGGGGACGCCTATTACCTGATTGGCGTTCGTGCCGAGTACAATGTCAGCACCAACCTCGGGGAATACGATGTATTAAGCTCTACGCAGGGGATTCCGTACCGCAGTGCTTACCCGCTGAACTCCTATGAATTTATCAATCGCTTCACCTACGGCGTTACGGCCGGCGGCGGGGTTATTTTCCCGCTGAGTGAGCGTATCGGGGGCTTTGTAGAATTATCGGCCCAACCCGACCTTAGCTTTCAGTACAATCAGGGACCCATCAATAACGTACGCGACCCCTTCGGCGGGGGAAACACCACCCTGGGGGAACGTGCCATCCGTAATTTCACGATCGAGATCAGCGTAGGCCTTCGGTTCCTGCGGAAGTGGCAGTACGTCGACTAAGGTGGGTCTGGGTGAACTAATAAGGGGCCTGGGCAGCCTTTTCTTCCCGACGCTTTGTCTCCATTGCCGGAGCACGATAGCGGATGCGGACGAATTATTATGTGTGTCCTGCCAGGCCGACCTTCCCTTATCCGATAGCTATCGCTTTGCTGAAAACGCAGTCACTGATCGGCTGGCCGGCAGATTTCCGCTAACGTTCGGCGCGCACGCTTATACGTTTCGGGAAGGGACGGTCTGCCAGAACTTGATCCATGCATTGAAGTACCATGACCGGCCCGATATCGGTACAACGCTCGGCCGAAGCTTTGGGCTTCTTCTTCAGAAGGCCGAGAAGTTGAGTGATGTGACCGGCATCGTGCCGGTACCCATCCACCAGCGCCGCCGCCGGCAGCGCGGCTACAATCAGGCCGAGAAGATTGCCAACGGCCTAGCTGAATCGCTATCCCTACCCGTTTTTCCCGATGCGCTCAAGCGAACGAGCTTTGCCGGCTCACAGACCAAGATGAGCAAACTCGAGCGGCTCGAAAACGTCCGGAATTCCTTCGGTACCGGTCCGGGAGATTTCTCCGGGGCTCATCTCCTATTGGTGGACGACGTATTGACCACGGGGGCTACACTGGACTTCTGTGCCCACGCTCTCCTAGCTTCTCACCCGGATATCCGGATCAGCATCGCTGCCCTCGCAGTAGCGGAGGGATAGCGGGGCATTACGTCAGGATAATGCAAGGAGTTCGGTATTCGAAGGGGAAACCGGCCGGATTGCTTACTTTTGCGCATGGAAGACAACAAAAGCACCCACGACCGCTTTGCCGTGCAGGGCCTGACCTTCGATGACGTCCTGCTGTTACCCGCCTACTCCGAAGTTCTTCCCCGGGAAGTCGACTTATCCAGTCAGCTTACGCGCGGTCTTCGGCTAAACGCACCTATCGTTTCCGCTGCTATGGATACCGTCACCGACGGCCGGCTGGCTATTGCTATAGCCCGGCAGGGCGGTATCGGGATCGTCCACAAGAATATGACCATTGCCCAGCAGGCTGCTGAGGTACGTAAGGTCAAGCGTTCGGAATCAGGTATGATCGTCGACCCGGTGACGCTGAAGCACGATGCCACCGTGGCCGATGCCAAGAATTTGATGGCGCAGCATCGTATCGGGGGCATTCCGATCGTCAACGATTCGTTCGAGCTCGTAGGCATCCTGACCAACCGTGACCTCCGTTTTGAAACGGCCTCCGACCGCCCCATCAGCGAACGGATGACGACGGAAAAACTGGTGACCGCCCCCGTCGGTACCACGTTAGAGCAGGCCAAACAGATCCTGCAAGGTTACAAGATTGAAAAACTCCCCGTGGTCGATGACAGCGGCACCTTAGTGGGATTGATCACTTATAAGGATATCCTCAAAGTTCAGAATTACCCAAATGCCTGTAAGGACTCCTACGGACGGTTAGTCGTAGGCGGTGCTATTGGTGTGACGGCGGACATGCTCGAAAGGGTGCACGCCCTGGTGGAAGTCGGGGTTGACGTCATCACCATCGATACCGCTCACGGTCACAGTCAGGGGGTCCTGAAAGCCGTTTCCCGGGTGCGGGATACCTTCCCCGATCTGCAAATCATCGGCGGAAACGTAGCTACCGGCGAAGCCGCGCAGGCACTGGCGAAGGCAGGTGCTGACGGCGTCAAGGTCGGGGTTGGTCCCGGCTCGATCTGCACTACCCGAATCGTCGCGGGCGTAGGGGTACCGCAGCTTTCAGCAATAGCCAACGCCGCCGAGGCACTGAAGGGTACGGACATACCCGTAATCGGAGACGGCGGCATCCGCTACTCCGGCGATATCGTGAAGGCACTGGCTGCGGGGGCATCGACCATCATGGCCGGCAGCCTGTTTGCCGGCGTGGACGAAAGCCCGGGAGAAACCATCCTCTACGATGGCCGTAAGTTCAAGGTCTACCGGGGAATGGGCTCCCTGGGTGCCATGAACAAAGGCAGTAAGGATCGCTACTTCCAGGACGTAGAGGATGACGTCAAGAAATTAGTGCCGGAGGGTATTGAAGGCCGTATCCCGTATAAAGGCAGCCTTGCGGAAGTCGTCAATCAGTACCTGGGAGGCCTGCGGGCGGGGATGGGTTACTGTGGCGCGGCAACCATAAAGGATCTGCAGCGGGCGGAGTTCGTGCGCATCACCGGAGCTGGAATCATGGAGAGCCACCCCCACAATATCACCATCACCAAAGAGGCACCGAACTACAGTCGGCGGTAGGATAATTTGGGCTGTAGGCAAAAAAAAGGCCCGCCGGATTACCGACGGACCGCTTACATACACTCACCTTATCTTATACGCTTAGTTCGTTTGTCATTTTAACCCACACTTGAGTAGTGTGTTCAAATTTGTGAAAAAAAATTGAATATTTTTCAATTTTCCTGTTTGATGGCGGATTTTTCGGGCGGTGAGCCTCCAAAATAGACTCTTTGTTATTTTTATTCCCAATAATTTGACAGTAGGTGTTCCGTGGCCTCGTCTTACCTTCGTGACTTCAAACCTCTTTATTATGCGTGTTCGGGCCAATTCTTTGATACTTCTGATGGGTGTCTTGCTGATGTTAGTGGGTACGGGGTGTAGTGAAGACGACTGCCTAGGTAGTGATCAGACCATAAATGAATACATAGCGGATAACCTAAGCACCCTTGGCGACACCACGGTACTGAACCGGCTCGTTTACATCATAGATGTACCGGGCGAAGCGGACCGTCCGGAAGCAACCAGCGAGGTCACGGTCAGGTACACCGGCGTTACCACCGAGGGAGAAACATTTGACGAGACCGGCGATGTTGCGCTGACCTTTCCATTGGACGAGCTCATTCCAGCGTGGCGAATAGGCATTCCGCTCATTGGGCGGGGCGGACGGATACGCATGTTCGTGGAGCCTCGGCTCGCTTACGGCGCCAACCAGGCCGCAAATCTGTGCGCTAGTACCGCCCTAATCTTCGATGTCGAACTCGTAGACTTTCAATGACTCACCCATCCGTCAATTAATCCATACCGAAGTTCCCCGGCTACGGCGGTCCTACCCGATTACCCTCCTGCTGCCCGACTGGACCAATCCCAGAAACGTTGGGGCCGCGTTCCGCTTAGCTGACGCTGCCGGTCTGGCCGGTATCGTTCTGGCCGGATCCACGCCCCGCCCCCCAAACTCCAAAATTGCAAAAACGGCTCGCTCTACGATCCGTTCGGTCCCCTACACCGAGGTTCTTGACGCGGAGGCGTACTTACGTTCTGCACGTGAGCGGGATGCCTATATTCTTGCGCTGGAATTTACCGACCGTAGCCAGTCGCTGTTCGACTTTAAACTGCCAGCCGGGGAGATCGTCCTGATTGCCGGGAATGAATCCGCCGGCGTTGCGGAGAATCTGCTCGAACAGAGCAATGCTTCCGTCCACCTTCCTATGCACGGTCAGAACACCTCCATGAATGTATCGGTCGCGGTAGGCGCGGCGATATATCTACTGCTTGTGCAACTGCAGTAAGGCCTGCACTTCTTCGTCATCCATCAGTTCAGGATGCCAGTTAAAGAGCAGGTCGTACTCATCGTAGTACTGGGTTAGCGCATCGTGCAAGAAGGCAAGCGCGCGCTGCCGACGGCCGCAAAGCATTAGAATAGCCACGGTACCAAAGGCCAGCGCGGCATCATCAAATGCTTCGGCTACTTCCTCGAGCATTCTGATGGCGTCTGGTTCCCGTCCGTGTTCCACTAGGAAGAGCGCATAGGATACGTACGCATCGCTGAATTGCTCATCCATTTCGATGGCTTTCAGGAAAGCCTGTTCCGCCTCAAGGGGAGCATTCGTTGCCGAACTGCACAGCGCCAGACCGAGCCAACAGTCAGCGGTGTGATTGGGCAACTCTACGGCCCGACCGTAATTGTAGGCAGCTACACCCCATTTTTCTTCCGCTACGCAGCACTCGGCGATGTACTGGAAGATGTCGTACATCTGCGGATCCAGTTCTACAGCCCGGAAGTAAGCCCGCTTGGCTTCGGTGATCTGGTCCAGCATCTGGTAGCTACGGCCGATACGCATACAGGTCTCGTAGCTTTCCTCCGCTTCATCCGATTCGAAGTAGGCATTGTAAGCCTGTAGAGCGGGCTCATACATCTCCAGGTCAAAAAGCTTATCGGCGTACTCGAGATCGTAAGAACTGCGCGCCTCGTTTAGCGAACGAGCGTTGGCAAAGGCATCCAGGGCAGCAAGATCGTCACCACCATCGTCGTGCCAGAGGCCAAAATAGAACCAGGACAAGTCGTTGAAGGGATCGTAATCGGTCTGCTTGCGTAGCACCTCCCCGATCTCGCGGCGGAAAGCGGAGAGCTCCGGAGCATTGAGCAGTTCATCGTAGGCGGGTTCCTGGTAGGGATCGAGGCGGATTGCTTCCGCGAGGGCTTCGAAGCTTTCGCGGTACCGGTTCTCCTGCATGCAGAGTAAGCCATCGAAAAAAGCGAGCAGACTCAGCTTCTCATCGTCTTCCACAACATTATACAGCTGGTCCAAAGCACCACGGGCATCGTCTTGGTGCTCAAAATGAACGTAAATTTCCAGGCGCAGCATCATGACCTCTTCGTCATTTGGCGCATAAATGTTTAGCTGTTCCAGTGTAGACAGCGCGTCATCCTCTTCGAGATTGATCTTGTGGATCAGCGCCTTCCACTTATAAAAATCGGGCGTATAGGTGTGCTGGCTAATGGCCAGATCGGCGACCTCCAGGGTCTGGTCATAATCGTGCTTACCGAAGTAATGCATCAACAACTCTTCGAATTCCTCTTCGGAGAGAAAGACCGCGTCCCCGTTGAGAGCCCCTACTTCGTATCTGGCCACCAGGGCCATCAGCGCTTTCTCGCGCTGGTCGTTGCTCTTTCTATTCATACCGGTCATCGCCCCCGGCTTAATCGCCTGGACCATTGGCTGGGGATCATGGTAAAAATACGGATTCGAGGGCAGAAAGTTGCATCAACTACCGGGTATATAAACCGACTTGTCTGCTCCCGGCTTCCGGTTATTAAGGATGGAGGAAACACAATATCTTCCTAAGGATGCACCCGATGAGAACCGGAATGCCCCATCAACCCTTACCTTAGCCGGGAGTTATTCTGCCGCCCGCTCCGGTGCCGCAACTGCCTTTATTACTGATCCAATAGCCTACCAATGCCAAGACTGATAATTGTACTGCTGCTTGTAGTAGCTACCCAGCTATCCGCCCAGGAACTCTATAACGTCCGCATCGGCACTTTTCAGGACGTGCGGGCTGACGACTTTGCCGAGCTGAATGAGCTGGGTTTCGTGTACGGCCTGCCCATGGATGGCCAACTCACTGATGTCTATATCGGTAATTATAGTTCCGAAGAGCGCGCCGCCGAAGTAACCTCCAATCTTATAGACAGGGGCTTTCGCAATGCCGCTCCCTTCGCGCTACCCGTATCCGGCGCCGAACCCGCCGAATACGTACAGGTAGCCCTCCGGGGTCGTGGCCGGGAATTGAACTGGTCAGAACTCGAGCGGGCAGGTACCCTTCACGTCGATGCCGCCGATGGGGCAACCAAAGTTGTCGCGGGGCCCTACCCCAGTGAGGATGCCGCTGACGAAGCCCTCGCCATGATCCGTGAGCTTGGGTACGGCGATGCCTTTACCCGGACCATTCAGCCGGGTAGGTTGGTAGCCGTGGGCCTCTTTGAAACTGGCATCAAAAAGCCACTCATCCCCATTGACCTGAGCCGTCCCCCCGTGAGGCCCTCCGCTACCCGGGACAGCATTTCACCTGCGCCGCCGCCGCCCGCTCCCGCTCCCGCCGCGCGCCAACCGGACACCCTGATTGCGACAACTGCCGCCGTAGAACCTAGTGGGGAAGCCGCGCTGGCCACCGCCGTGCGCCCCGTACCGGTGAGTCAACCGAGCCTCCCGGAGATCGATGTGGATACGAAGCGACACTCCGCCGCCGAACTGCAGCGGGTGCTGAAGGAGAAGGACTATTACCAGGGAAGCATAGACGGTTTTTACGGCCCGGGCACCCGCAGCGCATTCGAATCAGCGTGGAACGAACTCGAGGAACTTAAAAACTACCGACTTATCGCTGGAATGGAAGAGCCCACCAGTGGACCCGTCAGCTGGCCGGAGATGTTAGTACTGTCGGTCATTGCCGAAGACATGGCGGCCGGACTGGCTAATCTGGACCGGGACACGGAACTGGCGAACGAACGGAGCGCGCTGTTGCAGACTGCCAGCAAACTTTCTGCCGCTGCTTCCTCGGAGGCCCGGAGTTGGGAATCCACCGTGTGGAGCAATCTGAATGATTGGGCTATAGAAGATCCACTCCACGCCCGGCTACTCAGTGCCCTTCGCGTAGCCTACTACCAGTCACAGGTTCGACTGGAAGCGATGTACCAACAACGGGGACTGAGCCCGATTGAGTCGCGAGACCTGGCCACCGCCGCCTTGCGCAACGTCCTGGCCGCCGACCTGGACCGTTTCCTCTAGTAGTAAGGTTATTCCTCCTCCATCGCGTGCTGTAGCCCGTCATAATCTTCCCGTCGGGAAATGATCATCTCATACAGCATATCCTTGAGAGCGGTCATGCCCTCGCCCGTGACGGCGGATATGTACAGGCTTGGCAGGTCATTCGGCACTTCGCCCGCCCGCAACCTTTTGAGCTCCTCATCGACCATGTCCGCGCGGGTAAGCGCTAACAGACGGGGCTTGTCGAGCAGTTCCGGATTGTAACGCTCCAACTCATTCAGCAGGATGCGGTACTGCTTCTTGATGTCGTCCGCGTCGGCCGGAATACAGAACAGGAGCGTGGCATTTCGTTCGATGTGTCGCAAGAACCGGTGTCCCAACCCCTTCCCCTCGTGGGCCCCCTCGATGATGCCGGGAATGTCGGCCATGGCAAACGACTTGCCATCGCGGTACTGGACCATCCCCAGGTTGGGAACCAGCGTGGTGAACTCGTAATTGGCGATTTCCGGTTTGGCCGCGCTCACTACCGAGAGCAGGGTTGACTTACCCACGTTAGGCAGTCCAACCAATCCGACGTCGGCAAGTACTTTAAGTTCCAGGATATACCAGCCTTCCGTGCCGGCCTCGCCGGGTTGCGCGTATTCCGGGGTCTGGTTAGTACTCGACTTAAAGTGGCTATTGCCCTGGCCGCCTCGGCCGCCTTCGAGGAGAACGTACTCCTCGTCGTGCTCGGTGACTTCCACCAAGTACTCATTCGTTTCGGCATCACGCGCGATGGTCCCGAGTGGGACTTCGAGGATGATATCGCTGCCGCTAGACCCGGTCTTATTATTTTCACTTCCGCGCTGGCCGTGCTCGGCGCGAATGTGCTTCTTGTATTTGAACTGCAGCAGGGTCCAGAGATTACGGTTACCGCGTAGGATAATGTGTCCACCGCGACCGCCATCTCCACCGTCCGGTCCGCCTTTGGGAATCCCTTTAGCCCGGTAAAAGTGCCGGGACCCGGCCCCGCCGTCCCCCGAAGTCAGATTGATCTTTACGTAATCAACGAAGTTTGCCTTTGCCATACGAGATTTCAACGGCCCCGAGCCCGGGGTGTGCGTTACAGGCTGCCCTTAGCTTCCCGGCGAATGATGGCGTCGATCTCCGCTGACACTTCATCCGGAGTCAGCGACCCGTCAACGCGGTGGGCGAGACCCAGGTTCTCGTAGAAATCGTAAACCGGGGAGGTGTAATTAACAAAGTTCTCGTAACGGGTACGAATGACGTCCTCTTTCAGATCGTCGGCCCGCCCGCTGGTGGCCCCTCTTCCGAGAATACGCTTTACGATGGTATCCACTTCGACGTCAAGCAGGATCAGAGCATTGATTTGACTCGCGCGCTCCTGCATCAGGTCATTGAGTTCCGCTGCCTGGGGGTCGGTGCGGGGGAAACCGTCGAATATGATACCGCTGACATCGGGATGCTGGTCTACCCGCTTTCTGAGCATAGCGATCGTCACTTCGTCGGGTACCAGATGACCGGCATCCATATACGAACGTGCCTCCTGCCCGAGGGAGGTATTACGGCTCAGTTCTTCCCGGAACATATCTCCCGTACTGATATGTAGGAAATCGTGTTTATCCACCAGAAGACCGGCTTGGGTTCCCTTTCCAGATCCTGGAGGGCCAAATAGAATGAGGTTGTACATAGTGGCGATCGTGAGTGGGCCGCAAATATAGAAAAGGCAGCCGGTTAACTCCCGGCCTCGTACTGGTTAAGCATAAACCGCAGGTTCTCATACAGCGGATCGCCGCTTTTAAGCACCTCCTGAACGTCGCGCCACTCCGCCCGCAGGATATCCTCTTCGGTTTCGGGGACCAGCTCCTGCTGAGCGGTGGTCATGCGGTACCAGTAGGTGGGTTTGAGGATTCGATTTTTTTTCCCCCGGTAGGTGTGATACGTGACAGGCAGGGCATCGCCCAGTTCCACCTGCTTCAGCCCGGTTTCCTCCTGAACCTCCCGGAGGGCTGCGGTGGGCCGGTCTTCCCCGTCATCCAGTTTACCCTTGGGCAGATCCCAGTAGCCCCGCCGGAAAATGAAAAGCTGTTTGCCGTTTTCCGTGTGCGTGACCACGCCGCCGGCGGCTTCTATCCACCGGTAGTGCGATTGGAAATCGGCCCACAGCGCCTCCACATCATCGGTCAGTAGCTCGATGGAGGTCACCTTCTGGCTGGCTTTCTCCAGCGTGTCGGCGTAGTTGAGCAGGCTCTTCTTCTTGCCCGTGTACCGGGCTATCAGATGAGTATCGGGGGCGGTGTCGCCGTAGACGCTTGGGGAAGAAATCTCCCGCAGGGCCAGCGGACGGTCGTTTATATAGATTACGTACATTTGCGCGAAATTTACAAATTATGGATACATCCCGTCGTATTGCCCGCCAACTGCTTGAGGTCGAGGCGGTAAAGCTCCAACCCCAGGACCCGTTTACCTGGGCTAGCGGCCTGCGCTCCCCCATCTACTGCGACAACCGCGTATTGCTCTCCTACCCCGCCATCCGCACGGAGGTCATTGACGCCCTGGTGGAGGTAGCCCAAACGATGTCGGGGATCGAAGGTATCGCCGGTGTGGCTACGGCCGGCATTCCGCACGGGGCTCTGCTCGCCGACCGGATGAATCTTCCTTTCGTCTATGTACGCAGTTCGGCCAAGGAGCACGGTCGGCGCAACCAGATCGAGGGTCGCCTGGACCCCGCCAAACGGTATCTGGTCGCCGAGGACCTCATATCCACCGGCGGCAGCAGCCTGAAGGCTATTGAGGCTCTGCGGCAGGCAGGAGCCCAGATTGCCGGTGCCATAGCCATCTTTACCTACCAGTTTCCGGCGGCGGAAAGAGCCTTTCAAAACGCGCAGGTATCGCTCGCTACCGTGAGCAATTACGAAAGTCTGTTAGCGGAGTCGCAGGAATCCGGCCGCATTACCGCGGAGGAAGCCGAAACCCTGGCTGAGTGGCGGCAGGATCCACGCGCCTGGAGTGAGCGTTTTTCGAGTGTGAGATAAGATACGGTCGCACTGTCAGCTATCGGTTCTACCTTGGTGGTATAGTAGCGAAGACGTTTTGCACAAACCGACTACTTACCACCCACTCGTTGCGCTTTATCCCCTTTTTCGCGACAATAGCTGTGTGGTCATCTTAGCTGGAAGCACCCGAATCACCCCATACGCCTTCAATTATCCACCACATTGACCAACATTCATGTCTATTCTGACTGATTCTGCAGAGAAGTTTTTACACAGCTATCTAAATAACGCCTCGCCTACGGGTTTCGAAAGTGCCGGGCAAAAACTATGGATTGACTATATCCGGCCCTTCGTGGACGAGATAGCCATCGATACCTACGGGACTGCCTACGGCGTCATCAATCCGGGAAAAGACTATCGGGTCGTGATCGAAGGGCACGCCGACGAGATCAGCTGGTTCGTTCATTACATCACCGACAATGGTTTCCTTTACGTCGTTCGCAATGGCGGTAGTGATCATATGATTGCCCCTTCCAAACGGGTGGACATCCACGGAGACAAGGGCGTCGTACGCGGCGTATTCGGTTGGCCGGCTATTCACACCCGGCGGGGAGAGGACAGTAAGCTGGCCCCTAAAATCGAGAACATCTTCATCGACATCGGCGCGAAGGATAAAGAAGAAGTCCTGGAAATGGGCGTCCGCGTAGGTAGTGTGATCACGTACCCCGACGATCTGGAAGTCATGAACGATCGCTATTACTGCGGACGTGCCCTGGATAATCGCATGGGCGGTTTTTGCATCGCCCAGGTGGCCAGACTTATCCGCGAACGGGAAATCGAACTACCATACTCCCTCTACATCGTTAACTCCGTACAGGAGGAAGTAGGCCTGCGTGGTGCCCAGATGATCGCCGACCGCATCAAGCCCCAGGTAGCCATCGTGACCGACGTGACCCACGACACGAATACCCCCATGCTGGACAAGAAGAAAGTCGGGGACGTGAAGGCAGGCAAAGGACCCAGCGTTACTACCGCTCCGGCCGTTCACAACAAGCTTCTTAACCTGATCATAGACGCCGCCCGGGAAAACGACATAGACTTCCAGCGTGAAGCCAGCAGTCGCGCCACCGGCACGGATACCGACGCCTTCGCCTACTCCAACGGTGGCGTGGCATCCGCCCTCATCAGTCTGCCACTGAAGTACATGCACACGACGGTCGAAATGGCCGCAAAGAGCGATGTGGAAGGCGTGGTCGAACTCATTCTTCACAGTCTGACGAAGATCGAAGACGGTATGAGCTTCAACTACTTCGAGGTGTAGTTTATCATCTGCCATGCGCAATCCCCTGCTAAACTGGCTCTTCTACGGGCACATCTGGATTGCGCTGGCGGCTATGGCACTAAGCTGGCAGTCGACCTATCTCGCCAGCGGACAGGCTGCCCTCCAGCCTATACACTTCTTTGTACTCGCTGGCACGCTCGGGGTTTACACCTTGCACCGGCTACTCAGCTTTCGAAGGGCGGGGGGGCAACCCGACGGTCGCCGTTACCGGGTGGTCGCTACCCACCCTACCCTCTCCTTAGCGGTGGGCTGCGGCAGCTTGTTAGCTTCCTCGGCCACCGTCTTTTTCATCCCCCTATCCCAATTCTGGCCGGTCGTCTTTGCCGTTCCGTACACGTATTTTTACCTCATTCCCCTCTACCCCGGCGGTCCGCGCTTACGGGATTTTCCTTACCTGAAGGTAGTGTGGGTGGCCCTGGCGTGGACGTTGATGACCCACGTATTTCCAACCTTGCCCCACCATATGGGCTTAGAAGCCCTGACGCGCTTCCTGTTCACCCTGAGTATAGCTCTGTTGTTTGATACGCGCGACGTAGCGCTGGATAAACGCCAATTAGTAAAAACGCTGGCCGCTAATTACCCTCAACTCAACCGCCGTTTGGCACTCTCCCTGCTACTCTGCTGTTCGCTTCTGTCACTCTGTGCTTATTCCAATCCCACGGATGGTCAGTTAGCTTTCGCCTATGCTACCGGCATTGGAGTTGGTGCCTTCGTAGGTCCGGATCGGGGAGAAGACTACTACGCCGTGGCCATAAACGGCTTACTCCTGCTTCCCCCGCTCACGCTGGCGTGGTGGTGACGGGGGCATTCCGCTCGGCGATCAGCGCGGCGCCGTAGGCACTAGCCTGGGGGGTGTGCGCTATCTCTACCCGTCGACCGCTACGCTGTGCAAGCAATTCTACCCATTCCGGTGAACGCGTAAAGCCACCACTGGCATAAATGACCTCCGCCGGGCAGGTCGCCTCTTCCACCTGTCTGAGTATTTCAATGATATTATCGGTCACCCCCAGGAGAACGGCCCGTGCCATATCCACGGCGGTATGATTGCCCCGCAAATTCTCGAAGGACGCAGTGGCTAAAGCATCCCAGATCGGCGCGCGCTCCCCGTTCAGGTAGGGCCGAAACACAAGATCGGTATCCGGGGCCGTTGCGGCAGCCGCGATCATACCGCCGATATCCTCAAAGTGCCCACCTACGAGGTCGTAAAGCCATTCCATGACCTTTCCACCATTATTAGTTGCGCCACCGAGCACCCGGTACTCGTCAAAGAGGAGGTAGTTAAAGAGTTGATGTTCGGTACCACCGTTCAAACCCTTGTGCGTGACCCGGACCGCTCCGCTCGTACCGATGGTAAGCGAAACCTTGCCGGGTTCCAGTAAGCCGCTACCCAAATTAGCCAGACAACCGTCGGATCCGCCTATGAAAAGCGGAATGTCGGCAACACCCAGACGCTCGGCCACTTCATCTTTCCACTGCAGTTGGAAGCCGGCGGGCACTACTTCGGGCAGACGCAGGGGAAATTCGCGACCGTTGGCAGCAACCCGAAGGGCGTCCTCGTCCCAGTCCCGGTTTTCCAAATTCAGCAGGCCGGTCGCACTGGCCAGTTGTTCATCAATTAAACGTCCGTTGGTGGTCCACTTTTCTACCAGATAGGACTTGAGGTCACTCATATATGTGGCACCTTCCAATTCGTGCGCGCGGTCTTCAATGAGCCACCGCATTTTCACCAGCGGCGACATGGGATGCACAGGCGTTCCGGTACGGTGCCGCAGCTGGTTTCGCTCGTCCGGTGAGAAGCGGTCCATCACCGCCTGGGCGCGAACGTCGGCCCAGGTCATGATAGGCCCGGTGGGCGAACCAGAAGCATCGAGCAGCAGGACACCGTGCATCGGACAACTCATACCTATACCGGCAGGCTTTTCCGGCAAGGCAGACACCAATTCTCGTAGCAGATCCTCCGCTACGGATATGATCTCGTCGACCTCCTGAACGGCTGCCCCTTCCTCGGGATAGTAGAGTTCGTAGCCACCGCTGCACTCCTTCACCATCTTTCCTTCTTCGTCGAAAGCACAGACTTTAGCGGACGTAGTGCCCAGATCTAAACCAAGGTAAAGGGGCATGGGGTAGCTATTAAAGGGTAGCGATGGTACGGTTAGGGATGCGGTTACCGTAGTTTCGCATGCAAAGCACCTTCTTCTCCAGGGCTTCCACGACCGGTATCGTGAAATCTACGCCTTCCAGGATACCTGCGCCCCGAAGGCCGCCTGGACTTTCCAGGTTGATTTCCAAAAGTCGGGTTCCGGCAATATCCAGTCCGACAAGGAACATACCGTCCGCGATCAGCTTCGGACGAATCAGTTCAATCATCTTCAGCATTTCGGGCGTGATCTCGGCTTTTTGGCCCGAGCCCCCGGCGTGTAGGTTATTGCGGACGTCGTCTGCAGCACTGACCCGGTGCACTGCGGCGTAGTGGCCGTCCACCATCAGGGGCTGACCGTTCATTAAAAAGAGCCGGATGTCTCCCTTAGCGGCGGCGGGCATGAACTCCTGGGCGATGACGTATCCATTCTGACTGATGACCTCTACGATCTGATTCAGGTTAGGATGATCGTCTTCCCGTACCACAAATACATTCTTTCCACCGGATCCCAGCAGGGGTTTAAGAATGATGTCATTATGCTCTTCTTCCGCAAATCGGCGTATCTCGTCAATTCGGCGGGTGATGATCGTCCGGGGCCGAACGCTTTCCGGAAACTGTTGGAGGTACATTTTATTGAGCGCGTGGCTCAGGCCGAAGGGGTCGTTCACTACGATGGTATCCTGGTGGGAAGCCAGCTGTCCGAAGGACAATCCGGCGTTAGTAGCCCAGTTACGGTCGCCGGCATCCTCACCGGGGTCGTTACGTAGGTAGATCACGTCAAGCTCATCGGTATATATGGGGCGCGCGTTTTCCAAATTGTCGTGCAACGCCTTGTGGTAAGCTTCCGGATCGGCGTAGTCTCCCGGAGGGGCGAAGTAACCCAGCCCACCTACTCGACCGTCTTTCACATAGTCCAGCTTTCCAACTGAAAAGTAGAAGACCTCATGACCGCGCTGCTGTAAGCGATAAGCCAGAATCGTAGTGGTATACGTCGGGCCTTCTGTTTCGACGCGATTAACGACGAATGCCAATTTCATAGGTGAGCTCATAGTATTGGTTTGGGGGGTGTATGGAGGAAGGTTTGTTATGTTAGCTCCGGGGAATCAAGTCAAATACGGTCATCCCCTGCCGCAACCGGTTTAATTTAGGATGCCCCGCTTCCCGGTCCTCCTTAAAGTACCGGGGGATAAGCGGCGGTGGCCGTAGAATACCCCGCTTGGTCAATTCTTCCAGTAGCGGCACGTAGTCTAACCGAAGTTTACCGACGAAGAGCGGTTCGAGATCACCGCCCCGCTGCAGGTACTGAAGCAACTCGACCAATCCCCGGAGATAGACGGCGTCTTTCGTAAAGCCGCCGCCCCGGAATATCCGAGCCGTGGTATAGAAGGCGTTACGTGCAGAGATACCGTGATGTTCGTGAAGGAGTTGAAAGGTGCCGGTGAAGTCATTGCCACGAAGCATGTAGGCGATACCGACCACCCGGGCGGCTAAATTTCGTAACCGCCCCGGGGTAATCCCATCTACGAACCACTCCCCCAGTACGGCCAGACCTTCCTGCAAATCCTCGTAACCCGGTGTTCCGGAGTGAAGCAGGGTCAAGGGCTGGGCTTGGCCGTTCCAGTAGGTAAGGACATGGGTACCGATCTCATGCTGAATAAGCGCCTCCACCCGGCGCTGGGGGACCCGTAGCTTGTGACCAATATTCAGTACCCCCTGCGAAACCATTAGTCCGCTCAAGTCATCGCGAATGAGCGCTTTGGGCTTGGCGACCGGATATTGATCTGACAGGTAGGCGAACTCCCTTTCGCACGCGGCCAGAAATTCTTCGGCGTCCAGCCTCGGCTCACTATCCGCCGCTTCGGGCGGGGGTACTATCGTGAGCAGGCTGTTGGCGATGTTCAACAACTCGTCATCCACGCCACCGAACACCTGCATGCTGCCATAACGGAAGTGCTCGTTGCCCCGGTTGGCTAGCATATCCAACATCCGGAACAGCTCATCTCGTTTGTCGCGTAGCGTGTAGGCCAGTGTAGCATCCTTCACCCGATCGATGGGAAGATTAAAGAGTTCGCGCTTCACGGCTTCCGGATCCACCGGTAAGAACCGATAGTGGAAATTGGGTTCCCCTCGGTATCCGGCCTTGGCAAAACTCTCAAATGCCTCATCATCGTTGGTGGCCGTGACGAGCAGTAGAAAAGGAAAGCTCGTCGAAATTTCAACCAGTTTGCGATCTATTTCCCATACCAGATCACTCACGCGGTGATTACCTAGCTGGTCGAAGTGGGAAGCATTGTACGTAGTTTCCAGGCGAATGAAATCGAAGAATGTTCGCCGTAGGGCCGTGTGCAGACTATCCCGGAATGTCCGCAGCACCAGGGGAAACGGTTGTCCACGATCACTCAGGAAAAAAGCGTTGATTTCAACACCCAGCAGGAGGATGTCGCGCCGTTTAAGGTTACTTCCTTCTAGCAATGCCTTCGGTCCGGCCTCCCGGGATTCAGGGCCTTCGGTAAGTTCGATGGTCGGTGGGGCTCCCGGACATTTGACCTTTTTAAGGTGCTCAATGAGCGTTGCGCTAACGGCGGAGGGATGATCCGGTGGGGCATGTACCGTCATCCGGGGGGTACGCTCCCCCTCGTCGACCCAGATTTCGAGGAGAAGTACGCCCCCAAAACGGTCGGACAGTTCGGCGAGCAAGTCCGTCAAGAACTCGATAAAGGCCGGCGGGGCGTCCTCTTCCCAGCCCAGAACACAATAGGCTGTTTCGTCCGCGTGCAGATCGTAATCGTAGGCTTGCTTGCCGTACCGGTATACCGTTAGGAACGGTACGGCCCGGGCAAAGTACAATTTACCACCGCCGGGCAGGTCGATGAGAATGGATTCGTCGGCATCCAGTCGCGCCAGTACGCTATGGACATCGTAAGCATCAGGTATGGTGGTTTCCGACATAGCCATTATCCTTGCAGGCTTTGGTTGACACGTTCCCTTGCGGCCAGGACCGGCTCGAAGGTGCTCGTGAGTCCTTTCTGTAATTGGTTTAGTACCGCGTCATGGACCTCGTTGGTGTGCTCATCCATGAACACTTTCTTAAATTCGATCGACAGCACGCAGCAGACGCCCGGGAACCGGTCGTGTAGCCAGTAATTGAAGTGACCACCGGGAAACTTCACATTCTCCCGTACGTCCAGCGGTTCACCGTTCAGACCGTGTGCCCGCAGGGTTTCCATGAAGGTGTCTACGACGGGCGCCCACCGCTGCCGGTCCATATTGCCGGTACCGACATTGACGACGGGGTTAGCCTCCGGATCGGCCGGGGCCCGGTCGTTGGCTTCCCGGCGGTGATTGTACGAGTGAATATCGTAGAGTACAAAACTGCCATAACGATCGACAACGGACTGGAGGAAGCGCTCTACCTCACCGTAAAAGGTATCGTAGGCGGCCAAAGACTTATCGATCATGGCGGTATCCGGACGTTCCCGCCAGACGTTGAGGCCCCAGGCGTCTTCGGGTTCCAGGTAGACGGCGCTATCCCGACCGCGATTCAAATCCACCTCAAAGCGGCTGTGCAAACCGATGATGTGCGGTTCGCGTAGCCGGGCCCAGGTGGCCGTATGGGGATCTTCTTCGTAGAGCCGCTCCCGCTGACTAAGGGCAAATCGGCCGTGTAACTCCTCGCGTATAGCCGCCCCGTCGTGGATGGCGGTAAGAATAAGCGGAGCCGGAGCTCCTTTAATGGTATAGTAGGCTAATTCATCCTGCATACCTATCCAACTTGGGGCGGTTACTGATGTTTGGTGCCCGGCCATTCCTTCCGCCCCGGGCCCGGCGATCCCATAAAATTTGAGGATATTTGTAGTATGCACCCTTTCCTCCCGCCCCTCCTGCTTCTTCTTACGGTTGTTTCCCTCCCCCTGCATACCCAGCGTGGCATCACGGTGGAAGACATGCAGGCGTGGAACGAGATCCAGGGCGAAGAACTCACCGCCGACGGTAGCCACGTACTCTATAGTCTGGTACCGGACGTGGGCGATCCCGTCGCTATCCTACGCCGCGTAGCCGACGGGCAGGAAAAGCGTTTTGCGCGACTCCACGACCCCCACTTCAGCTACGATGGTAAATTTCTCTTGGGTACCCTGAAGCCCTCCCGCGATACCGTACTGCATTACAAGCGGCAGGAAGAAGCTAAGAAATTGAAAGCCATGGACACCTTACTAGTGTGGAACCTGGCTACCCAGTCAGCCGACCGTTACGCCGAAGTTTATCAGGTAAAAACGAGTGAACGATCGTCGGACATCTTTGCCTACACCACCGGCAGTCTCGTACCGGACAGCCTGGCCAAAGACTTGGATGAAGATGCCCACCGCCTCGTCGTTCGTCGTTTCGCGAATCAGGATAGCTTCTACCTGGAAGGGGTAGTCGATTTTCGGGTAGCCCGCGATCAGCCTATCGTAGTAGCCCAACGGTCAAAGAAGGACAGTACCTGGACTAACAGTATGCTCCGGGTCGACCCCTCTGACGTCGAGTGGCAAACGCTCAGTTCCGGCGCCCCGAGGTACGGCGGGCTTAACCTCAGCTACAGTGGAGAACATGTCGCCTTTTTGAGCAGCGAGGCGGACGAGGAGGAGAAGCAGCCACCGTACGTCCTACACTACTGGACAGCAGGGCGGGACTCCGCCTTCGTCGCGACCGACCGCGATATGGGTTGGCTGCCCGGCGGATACCGCATCAGCGACGATCGGCGACCAAGCTTCAGCGAAGACGGGTCATACCTCTTCTTCGGTACGACTCCCCGCCGTCCGGAACTCGACAGCAACGATATCTCCAGCGAGCTGGCCGACGTCGAAGTCTGGACCACCGAGGACCCGCTGCTGTACACCCGGCAGAACAACAATCTGGAACAAGATCGCCAGTTTACCTACCTCGCCGCGTACCGCACCGAAGAAGATGAATTCGTCCAGATCGCTACCCCGCAGATGCCGGAGGCGAGTTTACCGGACGAAGGCAAGGGAAGCCATGTCTTGCTGTACAATGAATCGCCGTATTCCAAGGAAACCATGTGGACCGGTGGTCCCGGAGGCCGCGACGTTTGGGTTTTCGATCTGGAAACGGGTGAGCGAACTCCCGTTCTAACGGGAGAGCCCGGGTACTTTCAATGGTCTCCGGAGGGAAATTTTATCTCCTGGTATAATCCGGTCGATACCCTATATCGCGCCTATGACGTACGCCGCAACGAGGTTAACGATCTGACGAGCAACGAGGTGGGCATTTTCTACGACGAGCTCAATGACCGACCCATGGACCCCTACCCCTACGGTACGGCCGGCTGGACGGAAGACGAGCAGTCGCTCATCATCTACGACCGTTATGACCTTTGGGAAGTAGACCCCCGAGGTGGTGAAGCTACCCGGCTGACCAGGGGAAGGGAAGACAGTACCAGCTACCGCTACCAGGATCTGGACCCCGAAAGCGAAGCGGTGACCTTCCCGCTGTTGCTACAGTTCCAACGGGATGCGGACTACTACGGTGGTTATGCCAGTCTCGATGACGGTGGCACTGTATCACAGTTGGAGGTCGGACCTTATTCGTTCGGCAGTTTCAGCAAGGCCCGCGATACCGAACGCTACCTGTATACCCGGGAGAGTTACAGCGAGTTTCCGGACCTACGAGTCACGGATGGCCTTGGAGATGCGGGTGAGCTCATTTCCGAAGCCAATCCACAACAGAATGACTTTAGCTGGGGAACCATCGAAGAATACAAGTGGATCGACCACGAGGGCCGGGAACTTCGTGGTTTGCTGGTCAAGCCGGCCGACTTTGACAGCACGCGTCAATACCCGATGCTCGTCAACTTTTACGAGCGCAGTAGCGAGAGTATCTATCGGCACCGAACGCCGCAGCCGGGTCGCTCTTCCATCAACTACCCCCACTACGCCAGCCGCGGCTACGTCATATTTAATCCAGATGTCATTTACCGGGAGGGCTACCCGGGGGAAAGCGCTTACAATTGTGTGATGAGTGGCGTCAGCAGTCTGCTCCAGGAAGGCTTCATCGATAAAGAACGCATCGGTATGCAGGGGCATAGCTGGGGCGGCTACCAGGCGGCATACCTGGCCACGAAAACCGATCTGTTTGCCGCCATTGAGTCCGGAGCTCCCGTAGTCAATATGTTCTCCGCCTACGGGGGCATCCGTTGGGGAAGTGGTCAGAGCCGTCAGTTCCAGTACGAGCGCACGCAGAGCCGCATCGGGGGTACGATTTGGGAATATCCGTTACGCTACATCGAGAACTCACCCTTGTTCTTCACCGACAAGATCAACACCCCCATACTCATCCTGCACAACGATGAGGACGGGGCCGTACCCTGGTATCAGGGCATCGAGTGGTTTACGGCCCTGCGCCGACTCGGAAAACCCGCCTGGTTTCTCAACTACCGCGGGGAACCACACTGGCCACTGAAAGCACCCAACCGCGCGGACTTCCAGACCCGCATGGCTCAGTTTTTCGATTACTATTTGCTCGATGCCCCTATGCCAAAATGGATGAAGGAAGGCGTCAGCCCCCTGCAGAGAGGCATTCAGCAGAATCTGGAGCCAGCCAGAAAATAGCGCATTACCGTAACCACTGGATACTGCGAAGTTCGAACGCCGACTGCTCCCCGTCGTCGGTAGTGAGTATCAATTGCCCCTGCGCATCGACGCCCTTTACAACAGCGGCAAAGGTGTGGCCGTCGGCCATCCGCCGGAAGTGATGGCGTTCGTTGTAGCGGTAAAGATGATCGTGGTAGGCGCCGTCCATTTTGGCAAATTGTTTGCGGTCCAGCCTGCCGTACCATTCCCGAAAGCCCTCAAAGATTTGGTGCAGTAGTGCTTCTTTGTCCACCACTTTGCCAGTGACCTGATAGATACTGGTTGCCGACGCCTGTAAATCGGTAGGGAAGTGATGCTCGTTTACATTTAAGCCGACACCGATGACCGACCACTGGATCCGTGATCCGCGTAGACCGTTCTGAATGAGGATGCCGCCTATTTTTCGGTTGCCTACATACAGGTCGTTAGGCCATTTTATCCGAAGGTCATGTTCCAACAACTCGGGCAAGTACGATGCTAAGCCCTGGGTAACGCTGAGCGAGGCAAATTGCGTGAGCGCGAAAATTCGGTCGACTGCCAGAAGGTCAGGCTGCACGAGCATGCTAAAGGTCAAATTGGCGCCCGGCGTACTAAACCACCGGTTTGCGCCCTGACCCCGGCCGGCCGTCTGATCGTTCGTGATGTAAACGGAGCCGTGGCTAACCGGCTGTCCACCGCTCATAGCCTGCAAGAGCGCATCGTTGGTGGAGCCCATCCGGGCAAACCTTCGGGCAACTTTAGGTACGAGCAAAATGTTTGTTTTACAACTTAATAGCGGTAGCGCGCCGAATTTCGGAACGGTATTTGCTACCTTCATTGTGCTAAATTCTCGATTTGAATACATCCACAGAATCCGTACGCAACCAGATTGCCCCGAAGATGGAGCAGCGGCTTGACGTAATCCTGGACAGTATCCGGGATATCAAAGGTAAAAACATCCTCCGGCTGGATTTACGGAAATTAGATGACCGCCCCGCGGAGTTCTTCTTCATTTGCGAAGGGGAGTCCACTACGCAGGTTCGTGCCATAGCCGAAAACGTGCAAAAACGCATGAAGCACGAGATGGGCGAAATCACTAAGAATTCCACCGGCAGCCGGCCCTCCAACTGGGTTTGCCTTGACTATTTTGATACCGTTATCCACGTTTTCTATCCTGAAACCCGTGCCTTTTACCAGATCGAAGATCTTTGGAGCGACGGCGTTGCGACAGAATTCGATACCCTGTAAAGGGCAACCCCAAAATGTGTGTGGTCACCCAACGAATTACGCCGCCGCACGTTAGCCATAAGATATGAGCACAAACAATCAGAATAATAAGTCCGAGGGCAACGGAGGACCGAAATTCCAGAGTTACTGGATTTACGCGATCATGTCGGTCGTGCTGCTGGCCCTGGTGCTTACAAACTGGGGCAGCGGTGCTTCGAGCGAAATCCAGCTCGACCGCCTCAACGAAATGATCAAGGACGACGCTGTTGGTTCCATTACTCTGGTCAACGGCGAACGTGCGGAGGTCTACCTCAAAGAAGATAAAAAATCCCTCCCCCGCTACGAAGATGCCGCACCCGAAGGCATGGGCGGCAGCCGGTATGACTATTTTCTGGAAGTAACCGACGCCAGTAGCTTTACCCGCTTTGTCGATCGCGCCTACGAAGAAGAGAATATCGGCTTCTCCGAACGGGTACAGGTCAACTCCGAAAATCGGACGGATTGGTTGGGTAATACCCTCCAGTGGTTGCTTCCTCTTGCCGTTATCGCCTTCATCTGGATTATCCTGATGCGTCGACTGGGAAGCGGCGGCGGAGGCCCTGGCGGTCAGATATTCAATATCGGCAAATCCAAAGCGACCCTCTTCGACCAGAACAGTAAGGTGAATATCACTTTCGCCGACGTAGCTGGATTGGACGAAGCAAAGGAAGAAGTTATGGAAGTAGTCGACTTCCTGAAAAATCCCAAGAAATACACTGCCCTCGGGGGTAAGATACCCAAAGGCGTACTGTTGGTAGGCCCTCCGGGTACCGGTAAAACCTTGCTCGCGAAGGCCGTTGCGGGGGAAGCCGGTGTTCCCTTCTTTACCATGAGCGGCTCTGACTTCGTAGAAATGTTTGTCGGTGTGGGCGCATCCCGCGTTCGCGACCTCTTCAAGCAAGCCCGTGAAAAAGCTCCCTGTATCATTTTCATCGACGAGATCGATGCCATCGGCCGCGCTCGCGGTCGGGCCAATATGCAGGGAGGCAACGATGAGCGGGAAAACACCCTGAATCAGTTGCTCGTCGAAATGGACGGTTTCAGCACCGATAAAGGGGTCATCCTAATGGCGGCTACTAACCGTCCCGATGTTTTGGATTCCGCCCTGCTCCGTCCCGGCCGCTTTGACCGGCAGATCAGCATTGATCGTCCCGATCTCCAAGGCCGGGAAGCTATCTTCAAGGTGCACCTCAAGACCATCAAGACGAACGATACCGTCAATGCGCTCACGCTTGCGGAAATGACCCCCGGTTTTGCCGGTGCCGAGATTGCCAATATCTGTAACGAAGCCGCGCTCATTGCTGCCCGCCGTAACCAGGATAGCATCGGACTGGATGATTTCAACTACGCACTGGATAAGGTCATCGGTGGCTTGGAAAAGAAGAATAAGCTCATCAACCCCGATGAGAAGAAGATCATTGCCTACCACGAGGCCGGTCATGCTATCTGTGGCTGGTACCTCAAGCATGCCATGCCGCTCGTTAAAGTGACGATCGTCCCCCGGGGTGTGGCCGCACTGGGTTACGCTCAGTACCTACCCAAGGAACAGTACATCACCCGTACCGGGCAAATGCTCGACATGATGTGTATGACCTTCGGTGGCCGTGCGGCCGAAGAAGTGGTCTTCAACGAAGTAAGTACTGGCGCGCAGAATGACCTCGACAAGGTTACCAAGATGGCCTACGACATGATCACGGTCTACGGTATGAACTTCGATGTTGGACAGGTAAGTTTCTATGGTATGGGTCGCGACAGTTACCAGCGCCCGTACTCCGATGAGACCGCTACCCTGATTGACGATCAGGTCCGGGAACTCCTCCAGGGGCAGTACGAACGTGCCAAGCAGCTCCTGATCGACAAGCGGGAACAGATGCAGAAGCTCGCCGAAGCGCTGTTAGAAAAAGAAGTGCTCAGCCGCAAAGATTTGGAAGAACTGATCGGACCGCGACCCGCGGATGCCGAAGAGGGGACTCAGGAATGGGCCGGTGTGGTAGATAACGCCCACGATCCCAACAATAATGGCAAGGTGATGCCCTAATGCGTCACTCCAAAGCGTAGAGCTGAGACAATCTCAGCTCCGGGATCCGGTTCATCAGATTTGCTCCGAGAGCGTATTTGGCAGGTATTATTGCAAAACTCTTGCCCTAACGGCCCCCATCGCGAACGCGTGGGGGCCGTTTTGCATACGGTATTTCTTATCTTCACCGGACCTGTAATTTAGTCTAACCTTTCTTTTCGTTTTGTGACCGAGCCCGCACCACCCGTCGATGCCCTGCTACAGATGCACCAGGATGCCTTCAATCTGGTATCCGAAGGCGTGCTATGGGTTGATGTGTCCGGTCGTATCCAGTACGGCAATGAAAGTGCTGCCAAGCTATTAGGATACAGTTCGAATGCCCTGCAACGTTCAAGCTACTTCGAGGTCAATCCGCACTTCAGTGTGTTGGGATGGCGTAAGTTCTGGAATCGCCTGGGTGATATCGGCAGCGAGCACTTCGACACGGAATTTGTTAATCGCGACGGCAAGCTGTTTAGCGTACGTGGCCGGGCCGCTTTTGACATCTACAGTATGGACCCCGAGCTGTGCCTGATTGTCTTTACGGCAACCGAAGCCGGCAAGCGGGACGCCGATCTGCTGGAAGCCGTACAAACTGACGCCCAGATCGGAAGTTGGGAGATCAACTTCTCTTCCAAACAGGTATATCTGTCCCCGCTTATCCGCCAGTGGCTAGGACTGGCCGCCGATCGGTCTTTTCTACCCGCCGACGAAATGCTGGCGGTCTTGCAGGAACAACTCGTGGGCGACTACGACCGTCTGCGGCCCACCTTCAAGCAACTGAAAAAGGCCAAATCCGTAGAGGAAACCAGCCTCATGCTGCGCAGCAAATCAGCGGATGAGCAGACCGGACCGACGGAATACATCGTCCGGGCCCGATCAGTAGAAAATGAGCTGGAAGTCTACAAGGTATATGGCACCTTGGCCCGTACCGACATGGGCACCGGTGGGGTGACCGAACTCCCCCTGGAGGAAGAACTCTTCCGCCGCACGTTAGACCAACAGCTGGAGGCGGTGTTTATCATTACGTACTCCGATCGCAAAATTGTCTACCTCAACGACCGTGCCGCCGAATTGACGGGCCACTCCCGGCGGAATCTGCTGCATGCTCCGGCAACCATGCTCTCTGCCCGACCGGAGGCAGACGAGGTCAGTGCCCTGTACCCGAAGCTGCGGGAGGAACGCTATTTCGAGTACACCACCGAGATTATCCGGCAGGATGGATCCTCCGTCCCCATTAACGCGCGCATGCACTACTTTTCCATTGGCGAAGAGGAGTATATGGTGGTGGTGGCCCTGGACCAGAGTGCAGAGATTCATGACGGAGAAAACATCCAGCTGTACGCGAGTACCCTGGACTCGCTGCAGGAATGGGTCATCTGGCTCGACCCCAGTAAACACGTGGCCTTGCTCAATGAGGCCGCCCGTCGCAAACTACGCCGAAAGACGAGCCGGGAGATCGAGGGAATGGCGATCGAAGAACTATTGCCCGACCTTTCGGTGCCCTCCCTGTCCGATATCCGCCAGGAGAAAATTGACGGTCGCTCCCGGAGCGCGACGGAATATATATTTAGTACCGTGAGTGGTGACGACCGGACCCTCCAGGTCCGCTTCGCTCAGGTGGAGGCGGGCAACCAACGCTACCTCTGCCTGATTTGCCGCGATGTAACACTGGAACAGAATAATCGCCGCAAACTACAGAAGACCAAGCGCCGGGTCGACGAACTTACCAAACAGCTACAGAGCGAGAACGAAACCTTACGGGAACAGATCGAACAGGTCAATACCGGCGGCGCCATCATCACCGTTTCCAAAAAGTATCAGAAGATCCTCGGGCAGATCGCTCAGGTGGCCGATACGGATGCGACCGTACTGGTGACCGGCGAGACCGGTACCGGTAAGGAATTACTCGCCCAGTCGATCCATAAGTTCAGTAGCCGGGGACGCAAGCCCCTCGTGAGTGTTAACTGCGCCGCCCTACCGGAAAACCTGATCGAAAGCGAGCTCTTTGGCCACGAACGCGGGGCCTTCACGGGGGCGGTCGCTCAGAAAAAGGGCAAATTCGAACTGGCGCACGGAGGCACCATCTTTCTCGACGAAATTGGTGAGCTCCCCCTCGATATGCAGGCCAAGCTGCTGCGGGTATTGCAGGAAGGGGAGATTCAACGGATTGGTTCCACCGAGGTGATCAACGTTGACGTACGAGTCGTGGCGGCCACCAACCGCGACCTCGAGAAAATGATCTACCAGGGTGGCTTCCGCGAAGACCTCTTTTATCGCCTCAACGTCTTCCCCATTCACAATCTGCCGTTGCGCGACCGGCCCGAAGACATTCCCGTGCTGGTCAAGCACTTCGCCAAGGTATATTCCGATCGAATGGGTCGAAATATTACCCACATCAATCCCAACGATATTAAGGCGCTGGAGAGCTACGAATTTCCGGGTAACGTCCGCGAGCTGATTAACCTAGTCGAACGGGCGGTCATCACCTCGCAGTCCTCGACACTCAACTTAAGTGCCAGCCTGCGCGCCCTCCGTCGCTCGGATCGGATCGACGAAAATGCCAACTTCCGGAGCGAAAAGATCGTGCCGTTCGAAACCATGCAGCGGCAGTACATTATAGAGGCCCTCAAGCGCACTAACGGTAAGGTAACCGGCCCTGGCGGAGCAGCGGAACTACTCGATTTGAACGGTCGCACCCTGATGTCCAAGATGAATAAGCTGGGTATCAACCGAAATAAGTTTACTACGTAGGCCTCGGCACGCTCCTACCCGCTATTTTTCCTAGCTTGGTGCAATGAAGCGTATCATCTGCCGAGAACCCGGCACCTTTCAACTGGAGGACGTTGCGGCACCCGTTCCCGGCGAGGGCGAGGCACACCTCCGTATCCACCGCGTTGGGATTTGTGGCACGGACTTGCACGCCTTCCAGGGGAATCAGGCCTTTTTCACCTACCCACGTGTCCTCGGCCACGAGCTATCCGCCTCGATCATTTCTATTGGTCCGAACGATCGGGGGCTTCAAACGGGTGATCGGGTGATCGTCATGCCCTATCTCTACTGCGGCCAGTGCCTGGCCTGCCGGTCAGGCAAGACCAACTGCTGCCAGAAGCTATCTGTTCTCGGCGTTCACGTGGATGGCGGCATGCAGGAAGAAATCACCCTGGACAGCCAATTCATCCTTCCGGCCGGTACGCTATCGGATGCGGAAATTGCGATCGTAGAGCCCCTGGCCATCGGCGCGCATGCCCTGCGCCGGGGCAGCGTTGTCGCCTCCGATACGATAGCCGTGGTAGGCTGCGGTCCGATCGGCATAGGTATCCTGGCGCTGGCTGCTACCCTGGGTTGCCGGGTGATTGCCCTGGATACCAACCCGGCGCGGCTAGACTTCGTTAGGCAGCAGATTGGGATAAACCACACGGTTCTCGTAGGTGATGGCGCCGGTGCGCAGGTAAAGAGCATTACGGAGGGTGACCTGGCAACCGTTGTTTTCGATGCCACCGGCAACCGACGGGCGCTGGAATCCGGTCACCAGTATATGGCGTACGGCGGCCGATACGTACTCGTCGGCCTCAGCAAGGATGAGCTATGCTACCGACACCCGGAGATACACGCCAAAGAAACCACGCTGCTGTGCAGCCGTAATGCCACCCGTGAAGACTTCGAATGGGTTCGTAAAATATTGGAGAGCGGTCGTTTTCCGACCGAGAAATACGTCACGCACGAGGTGTCCTACCGGGAAATGATCGATCACTTCGACAGCTGGACCCAAGCCGGTACCGGGGTTATTAAAGCGATGGTCCACTGGGCGGACGACTGATGGCTCCGTTCTTTCGAGGAAGCCACGCGTCGCCATCACCGAAATTGTGGTTAATTTGACCTTCACCATTAGTTAAACCGGACCGCACTTACCCCAGTGGTATCGCTTATGAAGACAAACCTGGCAGACAAGATCGTAGTCATTTCCGGTGCCGCCGGCAAGCGGGGCAGTATCGGTCAGGTCATGCTGCAGCGCCTGGCCGAAGAAGGCGCTATACCGGCAGTTCTCGATCGAAACGATCGCGGCCAGATTTACGTAGAGGAACTACAGCAACGGGGCACGGATGCCCTCTTCGTGCAAACGGATGTCACCCGACCGGAACAGATAGAAGC
>JBASAV010000667.1:0-4108 GCA_049650785.1 Lewinella sp.
AGTGAAAGGAGCGCACCATTCCCCCTACGTCCTTCAGCGGAGGACGCTTACGCCGACGCTCAGGGATGGTCAGCAGTGGCTCTCCCTCAAAGTCGATGATGTAGAAGTCCGAATCGGTATAAAGCACCTGCCCCAGGTGGTAGTCCCCGTGGATACGCGTTAGCTGAGCCTGCATATCGCGGTCCCGAAGGCTGCTCAGCCGATCGTTGAGCTGCGAGTGAATCCCCAATACGCGCCGGGCCAATACCTGATCGGGGCCGGGCAACTGAGCCATCTTTTCGGCCAGTTGGGCAAATTGCCGTTCCAGCAGGCGCAGAGCTGCGTCCGTAATTTCGCCGCGGTAGGCCGGGGTCATGGTTTCCGGTGCCAAGTCCGGTCGATCCGCTCCGGCGGAGGCAAGCGCCCGGTGCATTTCGGCCGTCCGCTCGCCAAGCGGGCGCGCCCGTACAATGGTGACGGTACTGATGGACCGGTCATCGTCGGCGAAGTACTCCTGCGTTAGTTCCTGGAACAACTCCCAGGCATCGCCGCGATTGTCAACCTTGCCGGTCATCAACCCCAGGTTGAGGTACTCGTCGTCGTTTTCCATGCTTCCCACACCCAGACTGCCACCGTAGGGGGGGCAATTGTCGAATTCCGTGCGTTCCGAGAGGAAGCGCACGAGCTCCAGGTCCGGGTTCAGCCCGACGTCCAACTTGCGGAAGAGCTTGAAAAAGAATCGGTCGTCATAAATGATCGCGGTATTGCTGGTATCGATGGCCGGGACCACGCTCTTCTGTGATGCGCCTGCCGAGCGCAGGGCACGTCCGGCCTCGGCGTTTAATCCCTGTTCCCCATTCTCGTTATTCAGGATCATTTCGTAGAGCCTTGCCCGGAAATCCGCACGCGGCACGGCGTCGGCAAGCATGCCGGTACCGGTAATTTCGCCCAGGATAAGCTTGGGATAATCCTCCTGGTAAAAGGAACGCCGCTCCGGGCTGGCATTGATCGCCAGGGGCATCTGGTAGCGCTCGCGGCTCCCGTCACTAAACTTGACGCTCACGGTGACAATACCCGCATCCTCCTGGACCGGGTACACGGCGTCTACCTGGCACGTATCGATCGACTTGCCCTTACTGGTAAACCAGCGTTGCTTCGGCAGGTACCCCGGGAGCAGTACCTGGGTCAGTGCTTCGTTGAAATCATTGTCTTCAAATAGTCGTACGAAAGGGGTCGCGGGCATAGTTATCTTATCAATTCAATGGTATAGCGTTGGGCATAGCGCATTGTTTACAGCGTTTTTCCTGCGCTCCGCCGCCCGCTGCCAAATCCCTATTTTTCTGCGGCAGCAGGCGTACTCATGGAGGGTTTTACACCGCGCAGCCGGAACCACCGGTACCCGTGGGAGCCGATCCGTATCTCGTAGCCACCGCCTTTCTCCGGCGTGATTTCCTCCGGCTGGATGAGGTCAACCAGGGGCATCGGTACGTCATCGAAAGCACCGGGCCGGATGACCACCGGTTCACCGGCGAAGTTATGGACGATCAGTACCAGCGTACTGCGGTACCGGTACGTCATGGCCAGCACCGAGGGGACCTTCGTTTTTACAATTTCCCACTCGCCGTAGCCAATCTCGGGGCACTCCTTACGCAGGCGTACCATGCGCTTGGTCCAGCTGAGGAGGCTTCCTTCTTCCCGTAGCTGCCGCTCCACGTTGAGCATTTGGTAGTCGTAGGGTCCATCGTTGATGATCGGATGCACCAAGTCCTTCTCCGCCGCGGAGGAAAACCCCGCGTTCTCTTCGTCGCTCCACTGCATCGGCGTCCGGACCGCTTCGCGTTCCTTCAGGCTCAGGTCGTCGCCCATACCGATCTCATCCCCGTAGCGCATTACCGGCGTGCCGGGCAAGGCAAACATGAGGCTATAGGCTAATTCGATACGCGCGCGATTCCCCAGCATGGGGGCCAGGCGCCGACGGATACCCCGATGGTACAGCTGCATCTTTTCCTTGGGGCCAAAAGCGGCGAACACTTTTTCGCGCTGCTCATCGGTGAGTCGGCCCAGGTCCAGTTCATCGTGATTGCGCAAAAAGTGAGCCCACTGGGCGGTAGGATATATGCCGGCCGTTTCCTTCAGGGCATCAGCGAGTGGTTTGCTTTCTCCGGTAGCCAGCGCGTAGAAGAGGTGCTGGTTAACGAAGAAGTTGAACATCAGATGGAGCCCGCCTCCCTTGTCTCCGAAGTACTTTTTGGCTTCCTTGGGTTCGATGTTAGCCTCACCCAGCAGGATCGCACTACCGTTCCGCCACTGCAGAAAGCGGCGCATATCCTCCAGGTACTCGTAGCGAATTTCCCGATTGCCGTTGGATCCCGGCTCCTGGGTTTCTAATACAAAGGGTACGGCGTCCACCCGAAATCCCGCCACACCCATGGCCAGATAGAAACCCATGATGCGATTGATTTCTTCCCGGACCTCCGGGTTGCCCATGTTGAGGTCCGGCTGACAGTCATAGAAGCGGTGGAAATAGTAGGCTTTCGCTTTCTTGTCCTTTGTCCAGGTCGCCTCCTGTACCCCGGGGAAGATGACGCCCTCGTCCCAGTCATCCGGTCGCTTCTTCGACCAGACATACCAATCGTGATAGCGGGCGTCCTCACTCTGTCGCGCATTCTGAAACCAGGCGTGTTTATCGCTGGTGTGGTTGATCACCAGATCGATGATCACCTTGATGCCCAGGTTGTTGGCCAGATTCATGAACTCGGCAAAGTCTCCCAGACTTCCGTGGCGGTCATCTACGCCGTAGTAATCCTGAATGTCGTAGCCGTTATCCTTATTTGGCGTAGGTTGAAACGGCGCCAGCCAGATGACGTCCACACCGAGCGAGTGCAGGTATTCCAAGCGACGGGTCAGGCCGGCGAAGTCCCCCACCCCGTCGCCGTTGCCGTCCATAAACGTTTCCAGGTCGAGACTGTAAATGATGGCGTTCTTGTACCAGAATTCGTTGAGCATAGGTAAAGTGTTAGGGAACCGCTGGTATGGACGCAAACCGTAGGGTCGATGTTCTCGAACATTCACCGGGGTGGTTGCTTCCAAGAAGAAAATCCCTTGCATGGCATCGTTCGGCTACCAGATTTCCCAGGAACAGTATACTCCCCGGCACCTTATCGACCTGGCCAAACAGGCGGAAGCGGCCGGCTTCGACGAGATGGCGTCATCCGACCACCTCTTTCCGTGGAGTAATGCCCAGGGGCAGAGTGGTTTCACGTGGTCGTGGCTCGGCTCGGCATTAGAGGCAACTTCCCTGCCCTGTGGGGTCGTTACGTGCCCCTACGAACGCTATAACCCGGTAATTATCGCCCAGGCGGTCGCCACGCTGTGTCAGATGTATCCCGGTCGCTTTTGGCCCAGTTTTGGCAGCGGGGAATTTCTCAACGAGCACATTACCGGCAACCACTGGCCCGAAAAGGATGCCCGCAACCGCAAGCTGGCCGAGGCCGTGAGTATCATGAAGCGGCTCTGGGCGGGTGAGCGCTTTACCCACCGTGGGGAGTTTATTACCGCCGAAGACGTGCGCCTCTTTACTCTACCCGACGAGCCGCCGGTGGCCATTGCGGCAGCCATCACGGCTAAGACCGCCGCCGAGGTAGCCGAATGGGCGGACGGCCTGTACACCGTTTGGAAACCCCACAACAAACTGGACGATGTCATTGATGCCTTCCGGAACAACGGCGGCGAGGGCAAACCCCTCTATCTGAAGGTAGATCTGTCCTGCGCGCCCACCCGCGATGAGGCCGTCGATCTGGCCTTTGAGCAGTGGCAGACGAACGTGGGAACTTCCGCGGTCCACGGAGAGCTTCGGACGCCGGAACAGTTTGAGTCCGCCAGTCAATTTATCGGAAAAAAGGAGGTGGCCGAGTCGATCCGTATTTCCCAGGATGCGGAAGAGCACGTGGAGTTGTTGCGCAAAGACATCGCGCTTGGTTTCGATAAAATTATCCTGCACAACGTCGGTCTTAACCAGGGGTATTTCTTCAAATTCTACGGCGAACAGGTCCTGCCCAAGCTCCGGTAAACGCCTTAGCGGCCGGCGGCCTTTCGCAGCTCGCGGTACATCACCGACACATCGTAGCGA
>JBASAV010000668.1:0-6316 GCA_049650785.1 Lewinella sp.
GCAGGGACCCGATTCGCCCGGTGAGGAAGAGGATCTGCAAAAGCCGGCAGGTTGGAAGCTCAGGCTAAAGCAACTGCTACTGAGCGTGTTAGTTACCGCCGGTGCTTTTCTGATAACTCGTCTGATAACCGGCAGCTGGTTCTCCCCGACTGCCCTCATACTTTTCGTGACCACGCTCTCCTTGATCATAACCCTCACGCCCGTGGTTGGACGGATCGGTAATGCGTATCCGCTGGGGGAATACTTCGTCCTGATTTTCTGTGTAGCCCTGGGACTGCTGGCGGATTTTCGGCAGCTTGCGGAAGACGGGTTGGAACTACTGTACTTTTCCGCGGTAGCCCTTATTGCCACCACCCTCCTCCATCTACTGCTGGCGAAGCTATTTCGGGTCGACCGGGATACGTTGATCCTGAGTTCCGTAGCCGCCTTCTACGGGCCGGTGTTCGTTGTACAGGTCGCGACGGCGATCAAAAATCACCGCTTACTGGCTTCGGGAATCGCCGTGTCACTAGTTGGTTTCGCTATCGGTAATTACCTGGGTATTGGACTTGCTTATACGCTTCGCTGGCTCGGAACCTGAGCGGCGGCGGCGGAAAATACTCAGTGACGATTTCCCGCTGAATATGTTTGACAACCGATACTTCGGATCGTTATACTCATCGAGAAATTGGCCCGACTGGTCATACAGATCATCACTCAGAAGCAAGGCGACCGGCCGCAGGGGTTCGATGTGCGTAAGGATGATGCGAACGATAGCGAGCAATGGAATAGCAATGATAACCCCGGGAAGTCCCCAGAAGATACTACCGATGATGACGGCCATGATTGCGGCCAACGCATTCAGTTTGACGCTGCTCCCCAAGACCTTAGGCGTGATGAAATTTCCCTCCACGAACTGTACCGTAGCGTAGAGTAGGACTACCGCAAGTGGCTGCCAGAGGGATTGGGTGGTTGCGATAGCGAAGACAAACGGTAGCAAGCCGCCGATCACCGTACCGATGTACGGAACAACGGCGAGAATAGCCGCGAGAAAACCCCAGACCAGGTAGTAATCGATACCGATAAAGAACAATCCAATACTATTCAGTACCCCCAGGATGAGCATGACCAGCCCCATACCCCCCAAATAGCTTTTGGCCACCTGTTGAATCTCGGTGAGCGTCTCCAGCCCTTCCGTTTGATCGCTATCGCGTAACTGCCCCAAAACAAAGTTCTTCATGGCCCGGCGATAGAGCAGGAAAAAGAACGTATAGATCATCACCAACGAAAAGTTGGCGAGCAGGACGCCACTGGTCGATAATCCGGTAGAGAGGATTCCTAATGGTTGGTCGCTGACACTGGTAATCGCCTCATCGATGTAGGCTTCGACCTCTTCCCCGGAAATTCCAAATCGGCCGCCACCCGATTCCGCCCATTCGTAAAAAGTCTCCTGTAGACCCGAATAAATATCGTCCGCCTCCGTAAGGATTTCCTGAACCTGATTAAAGAAGAAAATAAGCACTGCTAACACCACAACGCCCGCGGTAAACAGCGTCAGCACGACGGAGGCGATGCGGCTGGGGATGTAGCACTCAAAGCGGTGACATACAGGCTTGAGCATCAGCGAAAAGAAGAGCCCAAAAGCGATAGGTATAAAAAAAGAACTGCCTGCGTATAGTGCGTAAAGCACAATACACAGGCAGATGAGCACATAGGCAAGCCGGTCGAATCGCATGGAGGCGGATGAGTCGCGGCTACTCGGTGCACTTGTTTTGGACATTAATCTTCGGGCGAGCCACCTCGCTTGTAGTACTGCATAAAGACGAAGCCGATGATCACTACGAATACGAGGGTTTCCATCGCAACGAAGAAGCTATTCATCATGGCATCACCAAAACTGGTGTTGTCGTTCAAAAATTGCTCGAACCCAAGTTCCGGACTGAAGGCGCTAAGCGTGATATTGAGCGTAGCAATGACCGCCGTTGTCCAGATGCCAATGCGAAACAGCAGTCCGATTTCGGTCTTGAAAACTTCCTCACCGGAGTAAATGGATTCGGCGTAGGTCTTCGTGGCGTACCAGACAACGGGGATAATCAGGAGATGCTTGGCAAAGCGAACGCTGATGGGCACATCACCGTAAAGTTGGTTGACCACCAGCAAGTAAGCACTAACTAACAGACCTAGGATGATGCCGTACTTCCGGGCTTCCTTGGCAACGTTGAAGGACGAACTTGGTGGATCTTCAAGGCGGGGAGGATTCTCTCTTGCTGCAGAACTGGCTTCTGTCATTTCGTGGGATATTATTTGGGGGTAAAGGTAGAAATTACCCTAGATAGTTACGCCGTGAGGTCCGGATACGTTCCAAGTCCGCCTCGAGGTCAAGTACGCGTTGTTCGTTCTCCTCGGCCGCCTCGAGTTCGTCACCTACGTCTTCCCGGGTGTCCTCGATCTTTTCCCGTAGATCGGCAATCTTGTCTTCGTACTTCTGAATCTTCTTTCGGGCTTTATTAGCATCCGAACTGGCGTCCTCACGGTCATCGCGTGCATCCTCCAGCTCATCCGTTAACTCCTCGAGCCGCTCGTCAAAATAGCGTGTATAGAAGTATGTCCGAAATTCTTTCAGTTTTTCTTCCGCAGCAGTAAAGGCGGCAGCATTGTTCTGTCGGGTAACGACTGTATTTTCATCAATTGCTACACTAATGCTGACGGTGCTCCGATCCTCCGAGCCATCTACGTTCGAGTAGAAGGAAACGGGGCTGGTACTGACCCCGATCATTTGAATGTTCTCCGCCAGGTAAGCGATGGATGAACCGTCCTTGTCGGTCCGGTCGATATCAATGTCATAGCGGTCGTCCCAAAACTCCTGCCAAGGATCGTAAACGGTTTCGACGGGAGCGTCCAGCGAGATGGTCATCGAAGCAAGCCGCTGCTCATCGTATTCGGTGGTGCCTTCCGTAATGGAAACATCCTGCTGAGCAAAAAGGGGCGTTACCGATAAGCAAGCCAGGAGTAGCCAGCCGCAAAGGTACGTGTATCGTGTTCTATTTAGCATCTTGGTCGTAGTGGTTATTGAAGTCCTGGGGAACAGTCTTGTATCGGTCTGCCTTGTTTACCCAGACCAGCACTTCTTGGTGCTGTTCCTGCAACAGGTTTTTGGCAAAATCAATCAAGTTTCCGTTACCCAAAGCATGCTCGTACGCATCGCTGATCGCCCGCTCGTTTTCATGGGCAATTTGGGCTAGCTCACTGGAGTTTTTGCTCTGCAGGGCTTGGTTGAGGTCCTTTTCGTGCTTTTTGAGGTATGTCTCCGAACTCCGGGAAGGCGTATGTACCCCACCGGCCATATCGGACAGGATTTCGTTGATTTTCCCGACCATCTTTTCGTGATAGTCTGCCAGCTCGGTGAAGAAACCGGCCGCTGTATTATCGTCTTCGTTTATCGCGGAGGCTATGTCCTGATAATAGCCTTGAGATTGCCGGTGAAGCAGAGCCACTTCATTGAGTGTAGCATCCGTCCCTTCGGGTCGTACCTCGTAGGTAGGTTTCATATCTGAGTCGTTGTCCATTAGTCTGCTTTTTCAACTTCGGATTCCAGTTTGCGTACTTTCCCACCGTCATCCTGCTTTATCAATAACGCTTTATTACCAGATTCTCCCTTGCGGGTTACTTCGTTTCCTTCGATGGTACGGGTTACCTCTTTCGTAAAGGTTTCCTCCACTTTGCCGGTGGCTGTTCCGTTACCCCATTTCCATTTTACTTTACTGCCTTCTCTGACCATGTTTGCTTTTGGTTATCTATTAAATAAAAGACCCGGTGGAGGGGACTGGTTACCTATCTCCACCGGGTCTAATCGGTTTATATTATTGGCGAATTAGTCGAGGTCACCTTCGGGATCAAGGCTACGCTCTACGTTGGTGAGCAGTTCGTCAGACTCGCGCTTGAAGTCCATCCAGCCTTGCTCGACGTCACCTTCAAAATCGTTCCAGCCAGATTCCCAGTTGGCGCCAACGCGGTCCATACGGCGATCCAGGTCGTCCCGGTAGCCTTCCATTTCAGCGTACTCTTCTTCCATTTCCATGCGGGCTTCCTCACTGGCACCTTCCATTTCGGCTTCCATTTCGGTCATCCGGTTGTCGATGTTGGTGCGGGCTTCGCGGAAATCACGCTCGAACTCGTTGCTTTCTTCCTCAACTTCGGCACCCATGTTGGAAAGGGCGTTCTCGGTTTCGTACTCAACTTCATCGGCGGCGTTGTCAGCAGGCGAATTTTCAGCACAGCTGTAAAACAGTCCACCCATGCTAAGCAAAAGGGCGAGGGATAAAGTGCGGATTTTCATAATGTATACTTTGTGTTAAAACGCCAGGGAGTGCAATGGCGAATGTGCAAGTGGTTAGTTGTGCACTCTCACCCATTAAAACAGGCTATTCGGACTGATGTTCGTTACCGGGATTTGCCTCCTCCGAATTAACATTCTTCCCGGAATCCAGCATCTCACTCAGTTTCTCGCCGCCTTTGATGCCAAAATCCAGTGTGCGAATGGGGAACGGAATCATGATATCGTTCGCATCGTATACCTGCTTGATTGCCATAATCGCTTCGCTCTGGGCGGAGAGAAAATCGGCCTGGCCGCTTTTCCCATCTGCGATCCAGAACCGTAGCGTGTAGTTGATCGAACTGTTTCCAAATTCATTGAAGAACAACTGGACGTCCTTGTTCTTGTCGTGGGGAACGGTATCCTTAATGGCCTTTATAGTGAGATCCTTCACCTTGGACAGGTCGTCACCGTAGCTTACCCCACAGCTGAGGTCTACCCGACGCATCTTATACTTATCGTAATTTTTGATGGGCTCTCCCACCACCGTTTTGTTCGGGATCATGACCTCCTGTCCCTGCAGGGTCATCAGGATCGTATTGCGAAGGGTTACCTTCTGAACCTTTCCGAAAAACCCGGCCACCTCGATCAGGTCGCCCTCCCGGAATAAACTCTTGACCGAAAGAATGATCCCGCTAAACAGGTTGAGGATGGGATCCTGAAATGCCAGGCCCAAAGCCAAGCCCACGACACCGGCACCAGCGAGCAAGCTGGTCACCACACCGGTCAGATTAAGTACAGATAGCGTTAAGAAGAGAAATCCCAGCACCACCATGACGGTAAGCATGGAGCTGAGCAATCCGGCTACGGTCGCATCGTGTACGAGCCGGCGACTGAACTGGTTGATGTATCGTTTGGCGATTCGCGTGACCACAAAACCGACCAGGATGACGATAATGGCCAAGAGGATGTTCGGCAGATTCGTCAGCAGCGCCTCCCACCAGCTGCGTAATTCCCCGATCAGGGGTTGAAAATCGAGTTCTAAGCCAAAAATTTCAAATAGGTACATAAGGGGTATTCCGGGTGACTGTAATTCCCGGTATAACCACCTATAACATTATCTGTTCATGCTTCTTTCTGCCAGGCCTGGGCGAGAGCTATCCGGTCCACGGCTGCCACGCCCGGCTGGGCGATTACTTGCGCGCCGGCCAGGTTCGCCAACCGGGCCGACTCCATTAAATCCATACCCATCGCCATTGCGCAGGCGGCCACGCTGATCACCGTGTCCCCCGCTCCGCTAACGTCGGCAATGCGTCGGGCGCGGGTAGGCTGGATACCGGAGCGAACGCCATCGTGCGTATAGATGCCATGCTCCGAAAGCGTAATCATGATCCCTTTACAACGCAGGCGTTCAAAGAGAAGAGCGGCAGCCCGGTCGAGGCTAGGGGCGTCGGGCGTTAGCGGGAAGCCGCACTGCTGCTGAATTTCCCGTAGGTTCGGTTTGAAAAGGTCTACGTCCGTATAGGCCCAGAAATTCGCCGCTTTGGGATCTACGGCAATCGGGATCGCTGCCGCCAGGGCCCAGGTCGTGACCTGGCGGATAACCGCAGGGGTCAACACACCTTTATTGTAGTCCTGCAGAATGATTAAATCTACGTTTCCCCCTGCGATACAGTTCCCTATGGCGTCCAGCAGGCGCTGAACAATGCCCGCAGCGGGGTCCTCAGTGGATTCCCGATCGATCCGCAGCAGCTGCTGGTCCTGCGCAATAAGGCGCGTTTTGACCGTCGTGGGCCGGTCGGGATCCGGCACGAGTATGGAATCTATCCCATTGGCAGCCAGGGCGCCGCTGAGCAAGTCACGGTTTTCGTCCGCGCCACTAATGCCCGCGGTCGTCGCCCGTGCCCCCAAAGCCACCAGATTGATCGCCACATTGCCCGCCCCACCCAGCCTATCTTCCTGGTGTAGATAACGCAGTACCGGCACCGGTGCTTCGGGACTGATGCGGTCCACCCTACCCCGTAG
>JBASAV010000669.1:0-12526 GCA_049650785.1 Lewinella sp.
GGATGACATGACGGAAGCACCCCGCGATATTGCCTTCGCGGCCCATGCCATTACCGATCCGACCAAACAGCTGATCGTGGAAGACGCCCTACAGGATCCCCGATTCCGCGATTCTCCCCTGGCGCAGACCGAACCGGCTATGCGTTTTTACGTCGGCACACCACTAGTGGACAACCAAGGCTTCGTACTCGGCACCCTGTGCGTCATTGACAAAAAGCCCCGCAAACTCAATGAGAGCCAGCTCTCCACTTTGCGCATACTCGCTACCCAAACCGTGCATAATATCCAGTTGCGCGATCGGATGAGGCGCATCGCCGAGTTAAACCGCGAGCTAGAAGCTAAGAACGAAGAACTCGACCAGTTCGCTTCCATTATTTCCCACGACCTCAAGGAACCCCTGCGGACCGTTCGCAGTTTCGTGGACTTGCTCATCGAAGAAAAGGCCAACCAGATCGATCCTTCCGGCCGGGAGTACCTATCCTTCATCGATCGCACCACTTCCCATATGCACGATATGGTCGAAGATATGCTCCGCTACGTCCGGATCGGCTACGACCGCAAGAAAATGACGGTAGCCCTATCCGATCTACTGGCGGACATTCAGGAAGACTTCGGCCTCCTCCTCACCGAGTGCAACGCGGAGATTCACGCCGAAAGCTTGCCTGAAGTACCGGGTTTCCCGGCCGAGCTGCGACAACTACTGCAAAACCTGCTGTCGAACGCCCTGAAGTTTACTCGCCCCGGCGTACCGCCGCGGGTCACCGTTGCCGCTCAGGAGCTGGCGAATGGCTGGAAGATTACGTTCCAGGATAACGGCATCGGCGTCCCGGAAGCCGGGCAGAAGCGTATCTTTCGGCTCTTCGAGCGCCTCCACCACGCGGATGCGTACGGCGGACAGGGAATCGGACTGGCTTTTTGTAGTAAAATCGTGCATTTGCACGGTGGGGAAATCGGGACAACTAATAATATCGGCTCCGGTTCCACTTTCTGGTTCACGCTTCCGAAAGCCAAGGCACCGCTTGGTTAATTCTCCGCCCCAGCCTACTACCTGAGGCCCACGCCGACGTGCATCATTTTCCACACCATTTCCTTCAGCAGTTCGCTTTCCTCCTTACCCGCCAAGTTACTCCCGACGCCCTTGCTTTTGAGATCGTACTCCCGTAGCAGGGCAAAGACCCGGTAGAGTTCCCGGACGCCGTAGTTGCGGGCCGTCCGCTCGTAGTCGGCCAGGAAGAAGTCAAACCGCAGGCCGAGTGCTTTCATGATGGCTTGCCGGCTCTCCCGTTTGGCGTGCAGTTCCTTCAGCAAAAAGACCTTGCTAAAGTAATTGTAGAGGCTGCCCGTCACCATGGGTAGGGGCGCGGCTTTAGGGTTGGCGCGAAAGTATTGCAGGATCCGGGCGGCCTTGGTTGCTTCCCCGTGGCCAATGGCCCGTTGCAGCTCAAAAACGTTGTAATCCTTACTGATGCCCACCTGCTCTTCTACGATCTCGGTAGTCACTTCCGTTCCCTTCTCTAAATTCAGCATGAGCTTATCCAGCTCGTTAGTGATCTTGCCGAGGCTCGTGCCCAGGTATTCGGCGAGCAGAGTGCTGGCTTCCGGCTTGATGCCGTACTTGCGGTCCTTCAGGTAGTGGGTGATCCAGGCAGGGACTTTGTTGTCGTACAGACCTTTGGACTCAAACACTACCCCGTTCTGGCGGATACTCTTGAATAGCTTGAGGTTGCCGTTCAGCTTTTTGTGCTTGTGGCTAATCACCAGGATGGTGGTGGGGGAAGGCTTATCGGCGTAGGCGGCCAGTTCCTTGAGTTCACGCATATCCTGAGCTTCCCGCAGGATCACCAGCTGCCGTTCGGCCATCATGGGAAAGCGGCGGGCGGCATCGACGATCTGGAGGTATTCCGTGTCCTTTCCGTAGGCAATGGTCTGGTTAAAGGCGCGCTCGTGTTCGGCCAGCGCATGCCGCTCGATGGCCTCTTCCAGTTGGTCGATGAAGTACGGTTCCTCCCCGTGCAGGAGGTAGAGCGGCTTGAAGTCTTTAGCCTTGATGGATTTGAGGAGAGCGGAGAAGTCCATGCAAAGGCCAAGGTACGGCAATCGAAAATTGCGGGCTGCGGCAAGTCACCCCTACTTAGCGGATGATATACAAAGGCTGCTCCTTTACTCCATACCCCATCGATTGCTACATCTATCCGAATGCTATCTTTCTCATTAGCTTACCCCACGCCCGACCCGCCAGCTCGGTGTAGAAATTAGAGGGCCCGCTGACCGGATCGCGGGACATACGCTCCTACACGGTTACAAATTCCGGCAGCGAGCTGGGGGTTCAACCTGTTGATATTGTTTGCTGGGTCGAGTTACCGAACCTATACAACGGGGTTGACGGTTACTTTTCCCTGCGCTCCGCCGCCCAGAAAGATCAGTTTGAAGGAAGGCCGTACTTTGGTAACACACCGCAAGACCTGAATGCCCCCTGCCATTGAACTCCGTGGACTCCGCAAGAGCTACTACCAGAAGCCCGTCCTTTTCGGGTTAGATCTGATCGTGGAACCGGGGCAGATCGTCGGCTACATCGGTCCGAACGGAGCGGGAAAAACGACGACACTGCGTATTCTCGGCGGTTTGGATAATCGCTTCGATGGGGAAGTCCGCGTGCTCGGCAGGGACGTGAAGAAGGACCCGCTCGCGGTAAAGCGCCGCATCGGCTACTTACCGGAAAGTGCCGACCTGTACGATGTGCTCACCCCAAGGGAATTCTACGAACTGGTGGGCAGCCTGCATGAGATGGAGGAGCAGCGTATTCACGACCGCGCCGCCCGCCTCGAGCAATACCTCGGACTAAGCTACCGCGGCAACCAGCGCATGGACAGCTTCAGCAAGGGGATGCGGCAGAAGGTACTGCTGACCAGTATCCTGCTGCACGACCCGGACCTCATCTTCATGGACGAGCCGCTCAACGGGCTGGACGCCAACAGTGTGATCCGGGTAAAGGACCTGCTGCGGCAGCTTGCCGACCGGGGAAAAACGATCTTCTACAGCAGCCACATTATGGACGTTGTCGAACGCATCAGCGACCGCATCATTCTCCTGAATGACGGCCGTATCGCCGCCAACGGGACATTTGCCGAGCTGAACGCCCAAGCCCACAGCAGCAACCTGGAAAACCTCTTTACCCAGCTGACCGGTGGGCGGGCCGGCGGCGAGGGACCCCGCTTCAGTCTGGACGCCGATGAATAGACTGTTACTCTGGGCGGTGGGGAAGCTGGCGCCGGTCTGGGCGAGCCTGGGGGCCGACCCGCGTGCGCTGCGCCTCATCCTCGCGACGAAAATGAAGATCGGTGACCGGTCGCTCAAGGTGATGGGGCAAATCCAGGGGAAGTCGTCGGATTACTCCATCCTGATATACTGTTTTCTATTCCTCCTTGGCGTCTTCTTTGTTTTTCTCTACTTGGCCGCGGACGATAAGGCGACTGCGGTCGGAATGATCTTCACTTTTATTTCGGTGTACCTCGGCTTCATGCTGGTGACCGAGATGTCGGATACGCTGTTCGACACCCGCGACCTGACACTACTGTACAGCCGGCCGGTGGCGGACGCTACGCTGAGTCTGTCCCGCGGATTGTACGTCTATCTATTCGCGAGCAAGTTCGTCCTGCCGCTCGCGCTCCCGCTGGGCCTGGCGCTGCTCTACCTGGCGCCGCTACTCGTGCCGGTGTACGCGTTACTCTGCGTGCTTCTGACGACGATCGTGGTCAGCATGACCCTCGGCCTGTACCTGACACTCTTACGGCGGCTGGCGCCCGACCGGTTGCGACGGGTGCTGGGGTACTTGCAGGTTGTATTGACTACCCTGTTCATCGTACTGTACCAACTGCCGAACCTAATCAACCTTACGGACTCGGGAGACGGTATCTTCGACATACGGATCGTAGGGACGACTTGGGGTTTTCTCTGGCCTGGCTTCTGGCTCGGGGGCGTGTGGGACAGTACGACCCAGTTCGGGGCACGCCCGTTAAGCCTCATACAGGGGGCACTCGGTATCGGGTCGAGCGTGCTTGGGGTGTGGTACTACGTCCGTCAGGGGCGCAATTACGGATCGCAGCTCATGGGTGTCCGGATCGCGGGGTCGGAGCCAGTGGAAAACGCCTCCCAAAAGGAAGTAAATCCCGGCTTTTACACCCGTTACTTTACGTGGTGGGGCCGACGGACCACCCGTCCCGGACCGGAGCGGGGAAGCTACCAGTTTAACGCGGCGCTGATGACCCGCGATTTTCAATACAAGCAACAGGTCTATCCCGGGCTCATTATCCCCCTATTGCTCGCGGTGGGCTTTGCGGGTCAACGCCTGATCGTCGGGGGCGAAGTAGTCGCGCCGGGTGCCATAATTACAGCTCTGTACGTATTTGCCTTCCTGGTTGTGAGCCCCCTGCTTTCGGCGCGGCTCAGCGAAAACTTCCGGGCGGCGTGGGTTTGGCAGACCAACCCGGTCGAGAAGCTGAATCGGATCCTGTACGGGCAGTTGATGGCCGTCATCGGCGTATTCTTCGTACCCGTTGGCATGCTGGTGTACGTTTGCGTCTGGATCGTGGCCGGGTCGGCCGTCTTCGATGATATGCTGCTCAGCCTGGCGGTCATCCTGTTGGCGTCGGTCATCTTTCAGTATACGGAGCGGTCCCTTCCCTTTTCGCTGGAAAAGAGCGACGGGGGCTTCCATGCCATCGGGCCGATGTTCCTGATCCTGTTTTTAGGGAGCCTGGCCGGGCTGGCACACTACGGACTGACGTTCATTCCGTACGGGGTGGCGCTCGGCACGGTCGGCGCGTGGGTCGTCTGTCTGTTCGCGCTTCGGAGCTTACGCCGCTAGCGATTCCAGGATCACTTCGCAGGCCCACGTTAGCTCCTCCTCCGAGATCGTCAGCGGTGGGGCGATGCGTAAGCTCCGCTCGTTCCACAAAAACCAGTCGGTGATCAATCCCCGTTCGAGACAGCCGGCGATCGTGCGTTTTACCTCATCGAAGTCAGCCAGCTCAACGGCCATCCAGAGGCCGGCGGAGCGCAGGTTGAAAATCTTCGGGTGAACCAGGAGGCGATGTAACAAGGCTTCTTTCTCCGGCACCGAAGCGATCAGATCGGGGTTATCAGTGAGTTCCCGGAGTGTGGCCAGACCCGCCGCACAGCTGACCGGGTGGCCGCCGAAGGTGGTGATGTGTCCGAGTACCGGATCGACGGTCAGCATCTGCATGATCTTCTGAGAGGCAACGAATGCCCCCAGTGGCATACCGCCGCCGAAGCCTTTGGCGAGCAACAGAATATCCGGGACAATGCCATACTGCTCAAAAGCGAAGAGGGTGCCCGTACGTCCCATCCCGGCCTGGATCTCGTCGAGGATAAGGAGGGCACCGGTTTCGTCGCACTTACGGCGTACGGCCTGTATCCATTCCGGACGGGGCTTCCGGATGCCCCACTCGGCCTGCACGGTTTCCAAAACGACCGCGGCGGTGTCCGTCGTAATGCGGTCCAGGTCGCTATCGCAATTAAATTCGAGGTGGGAGACCCCGGGTAACAGCGGATGAAACGGCCGGGTAAAATCTTTCGGCCACATCAGGCTGGCCGCGCCCTGGGTACTGCCGTGGTAACTTCTTCTGGCGGCTACCATTCCTCCACGCCCGGTGACGCGTTTGGCGAGTTTCATGGCTCCTTCCACAGCTTCGGTCCCGGAATTGGTGAAGTAGACGTTATCGAGCGAATTGGGAAGGTGAGCGCATAGGAGGGTCGCTAGTTCTACTTGCGTGCCGAGCACGAATTCCCCGTAAACCAGCGTGTGCATATACATACCCGCCTGCCGCTGCACCGCTTCCACCACCGCCGGATGGTTGTGCCCCAGGGCACTCACCCCGATACCGGCGATGAGATCGAGGTAGCGCTTGCCGTCGGCGTCGATCAGGTAGACTCCTTCACCCCCGGCGATCTCCAGTCCCATGGGCGCGGGACTGGTTTGGGCTACGTGTTTCAGGAAGTTGGCGCGCATGGCGCGAAGGTAATCCTCCCCGCTATATCTCCTCCAGGTGCGCCACCAGATCCCCTAAATCCTCCGCGCTAAGATCCGCCCTGGCGGACACGAGGGTGGTGCGCTCGTCATCGCGGACAATGACCACCAGGTCGCGGATGCGCTTTTTCTCATACCGGACGGTGAGGCTGACACGCTCTCCCTCCTGTGTCCTCACGTCGGCCCAGCGTTCGAATTTTTTGTAGCGTTCGAGGCTGTAGAGCAGATTGACGATGCTGGCCTGCGGCGTGGTGAAGTCCTCGTTCAGGTAGGTGACTACACGTACGGTTCCTACATCGCCCATCAGCCTGAATACGGCCCGTTCGTGGGGATCATCGGTACTGATCGTGGCGATGTTGCCGGCCAATCCGATCAGCCAGCCCGGGACCCTTACGGCAACGTTTTCTTCCCCTCTGCGGTGCTCCCGGATGAAATCCTTGATGACCTGATCCTGGGCCCCGAGTCCAAAGGAGAGAAGGCAAATTGCGAGTATTAACTTAAACATAGTGGGAGTATTGGCGGGTGATTATTCGAGGGCGCGCTGGAGCTCGCCGAGTTTACTGATATCAATCTTTCCGACGAAACTGAGCATAGCGAAGGTGTCGTCGGCGCCCACCAACAGGAAGAGCTCGTTGACTACGGCGTTTTCGTCCTGTATGAAGGCCTCGACGTTCTGACCGTCCTGGGTGCGCACCTTGAAGAGTAGCTCGTAGGCGTCGGTGCTGATGCGGTTCTTGGCCTCCTGGTAGAAGCGGTCGGGGGTAATATCGGTGTGGAGGACGCGGATGCCCTGAATGTCCTGTACGACGTTACGGATGGCAGCGATTTCCTTCTCGTCCATTTCTTCCAGGTCCAGGTCGGCGTCCTTAAAGAGCTCAAACATTTTGCCGGAGACATAGACGGCCGTGAAGCGTTCGTCGTCGACGTACTCACTGAAGTACGTGCTGATGGCGTCGAGCTGCTGTAGTTTCTGCGCCGAGGCGGGGACCACCAGCGCCAGTAGGAGGAAGGTTAGTAGATATTTCATGTGATATATATAGTCGGCGATGGTGCCGGGTTAGTAAGGATTGATCAGTCCAGGATTCGCTCCACTTCCCGCAGTTCGCGGATGGTGATTTCGGGTCCCTGGGTCAGGTTCTCGGAGGTATTTTTCAGCACCGTTTTGAGGAAGCGCATGGCCTCTTTCTCATCGGTGATCTCGTAGCGACTCCAGTCTACCGCTTGCCGCTGGGCAACGGGGAAGTTGCTCACTTTGGGCTCCTGCTGCCGGTGTATGATCTGCAGGGTAAGGAGGAGTAGCACCGCGGCGGCGATCCCCATCAGCCACCGGGGAAGCAGGCGGCGACGCGCGGCCGTACGGGGGGGAGCAGCTACGGTTGCCTCATGGTCCCAGTAGGCAAACAAGGGGGCGTAGGTTCTCAGTTCCGGGGCCACGTCGTCCGACCGGAAGTAGGTTTTCAGTCGGCGTTCCTCCTCCAGGGTAGTGTCCCCGGCGAAGTAGCGCTCAATCAGTTCGGTAGCTTGAGCATGATTCATCGTTCGACAATTCTTTCTTTCAGTAATAGGTCCCGCAGCCGCTGGCGCCCCCGGTGGAGGTAGACCTTCACCTGCTCCATTTTCAGTCCGGTGACTTCGGTGATCTCACGGTAGCTCATTCCTTCCACTTCCCGCAGCTGCAGTACGGTTCGCTGGTCAACGGGCAGTTTCTCCATCTGCCGACGGATGTGGGATAGGGTATCCTCCGTTTCCACCAATCGGTGGGGGGTCAGGTGGCAGGCGTCGTCGGGGGCCGCCGCTCGTTCGTACGTCGAGCGGGTTTTCCGCGAGCGGAGTCGGTCAATCGCCCGGTTGTGGGTCATCTTGAGGAGCCAGGCCGGCGGGTTATCGAGCCGTACGATCTCGTCCTGCCGCTGCCACCCCCGGATGAGTACTTCCTGTACGACGTCCTCCGCTTCGCTGCCGTCGCCGGTCATCCGTAGCGCCAGGCGGTACAGCCGGTCGCGAACGGAGTCGATAAGGGAAGCAAAGTTTTGCACGTCGGGGCGTTTAGTTGGTACACGGACGAACCTCGGTGCTTTGTTACAGTGAGATTAACTTTTTTCGACAAATCAATGAATCGAAGGTGTCAACACGGGTGGAGGACCTCCGGTCCGACGATGACCCGACCGCTGGCTTATATCTCGCTCTCGTGATAGCGAGCATCTCTTTTTGAAAGCTCCGTTCTTGAATGGTAGCATTTACAGGGAATTAGTAGTTCAGCCATTTGGGTAAGTAGGTCGGACCGGAGGTCCTTCACCCGGGACGGTTCCCGGCGGGAGGCAAATCAATTGTCCTGATCCTCCCCCGGCTTCGTCTCAACACAGACCGGCTCAGCCGGCACGGATCGCTGCGCTAGGGCACGGATGGGCACATATCTTGCTGCGCCGCTACTTTGTGGTTGTCCGCAGCATAGGTGAATTGTAAGGATTCAAACATGCCCACTAGCATACCACGCCATTTTATACAACCGAATAGCCCCAGGCAACGGCCCCCATAACCCAAAAGCAAGCGCCAGCCAAATCAAATATCCCACCTCGAGAATCAAAAATCGCCAATCGCTTCGTCTCAACACAGACCGGCTCCACCGGCACGGATCGCTTGGCTAGGGCACGGATAGGCGCAAATTGTACTCGCAGCACAGGTGAATTCCACGGATGTAGGCGGTTCAGCGCCCCGGTCGGACCGGAGGTCCTCCACCCATGATAGGACCGGGCCCGGAACTACCATACACGAGCGACAGCGAGCAGGTATGTGCGGCAGCCAATCAAAAATCGAGTATCGTAAATCAGGAATCGTACATCCTCAAACCTCCGCCCCCAGCCAAACCTCACACCCCTCCGTACAATTTTGGCAGATATCTATCTCGGCTCTGCCCTTCAGCAGCTTTGTCCGGAAGTCATCGTAGGCACCGCCTTCCCAAACGTCGTGTAGGCTGTCTTGCTTGACATCCCCCAACCGGTGGGTAACGTCTTTATCGAAGCAGCAGGGCGCAACCAGTCCGTCCCAGGTGATGACGCAGCTATGCCACAGCTTCCAACAGTGATTCTGGAGCTTGTTCTTCAGGCCGTAGGTGCCGTCTTGTTTTTTGTAATAGCGGGCGTACCGTTCCTGCTCGGGCATGAGGGGATTGCCGTGCTCGTAGTCGTAGAGCTGGGCGGACTTGAATTTCACTTCGTCGATCCCGATCTCATCGGCCAGCCGCACCACGTCGGCCATCTGGTGCTCGTTGGGCTTGACAACCAAGAACTGGAAGATCAGGTGGGGCGTAGCGGAACGCATTTCCCGTTTCCACTTCACCAGGTTGCGCGCGCCCTCGAGAACGGTCTCCAGTTTCCCGGATTTCCGGTATTGCTCGTACACTTCCTGCGTGGTGCCGTCTACGCTGATGATCAGCCGGTCTAGTCCGCTTTCGATGGTGCGGCGGGCATTGGCGTCGTTGAGGAAGTGCCCGTTCGTGGAGGTGATGGTATACACGCCGCGGTCGGTAGCTTCCTTTACCATATCCAGGAAGTCCGGATTGATGTAGGGCTCGCCCTGGAAGTAAAAGATTAGGTAAAGCAGGCGGTCGGCAATGTCGTCCAGTGTCCGTCGAAAGAAATCAGCCTTCAGGTTACCGGTGGGGCGGGTAAACTGCCGCAGGCCGCTGGGGCATTCGGGACACCGCAGATTACAGGCCGTCGTGGGTTCGAAGGAAACCGTGAAGGGTTTTCCCCATACCACCGGGCGTTGCAGCCAGCGGGTGGCGTAATAACTGGCCACCACCTTACCTGCATTCACCACCCGCCGGGGCGTCAGCTTCCGCAGGAAATTGAGGGTGTCACGCAGGTGAATACTTGCCATGGGGCGAAGATACACCGCGGTCTCTGGCCGCTCCGTCCTCCAAACCCTTTAGTTGCCGGGACAACCGTTCCCTTTTTTGTGTACCTTGAGCTACGCGCCGAAAAAGGAACCGACCGGCGAAAGCCGATCGGTAACCCTAAAGACAATGTAATCAACTAAAATATTCGTGCTACCGGTACCACCGGTAGGTAGCTTTTACGAGGAAGGTGTTGCGCGTGTCGTCGGAGAACACATTCGATCCGAGGCTACGCAGTAGTCCCTCCGTAGGGTCGCCGGATGCCGTGTTTCCCTGTGACCAGACCAGGAATATCTCCGACCCGGGACGGTACTCCCACCGGACCACCATATTCGACCGGAACTGGATAAAGCTGAAGTCGGGGTCGCCGACCTCCATGTCGCCCTCCGGTGAGGCAATGCGGTAAATTCCTTCTTCGCTATCGTAGGTAACATCCCCGGCCGAATAGGAAACAAACCGGTCTCCAAAATCCTCCGCCAGTGCCTCACCGGTAAACCGTTTGAAATCCCGGTACTGTCCCCGGCTGATAAAGGGTTGACCATAGTACTGGAGGGTGAGATCGGGTGTAAGGTTGTAGGTAAAGCGGACGGTGGTGCTAAAAGTCTGCTGATCCACCGTGGACACGAGGTAAGACGTTCCGGAAGCAACATCACGTTGGTCTACGTACTGATCTCCCCGACGGAAAACGGAATAACGTGGCGAAATATTGATGGAAGCGGCATCCAGGGGTTGCCAGCTCACCCATAAGCCGATGGATCCTTCCTGTTGGGTGCCGTCAAAGGTCCGGTATTCGTATCCCTCCAGGCCGTAGGTTACTTTTTTGCGCTGGTCCGAGTTAACGTAGGCGAAGTACTCCGCTCCCGGGCTGATCCGGAGCGTAGGTCCACCCCGCAGGTCGGTTTTGGAGGCGCGATAGGCGATGTAGGAAGCGCCCCCTCCCGCCCGCATGAAGTTCGTGAAGTTGGCGTGTGTGTTGAAATTGAACGTCTGCTGGAGCAGCGTGCCGCCAAAATCAAAGGTGCTGTATACATTGCCATTCACCTGAAAGCGGCGAAAGATGGAAAAGGGATTCTGCCACCGGCGGGCCATCCAGCCGAAGTAGTTGATCTCATCCGCATTGCGCATGAAACCGATATCGTTGATCTCGAAGCCGGGAGACCGCCAGGTAGCCCCGGTCTCGAAGATGAAGTTGCCGCCTACGTTGCCCACCTTGAGCATGCCACTACTGCCGTTCAGGCGGGTAGCGGTACTATCCACCTCCAAGTGATCGGCATCCGGACGCTGAAAGAAATGCTCGAAACCGGTCTGTGTTTCCAGAATGGCCTCTTTCGTACCACTTACGGAGGAAAGCACGGTGTTACCCGCTACGTACCAGGCCCGATCTTTCCAGCGGTGGTTGAAGTCCAGGCCACCGGAATAGGCTTCGCGGTGCATGAAGCCGAGTTCCGGATCGTCCCGCAGGCTACGCTGTACACCCGTCATGATGGCACCGACGTAGGTGTCACCACCCCGGAAATCCTGCTGGACACGCCCGACCTGAAAATTAGTGAGGGGTTCCACGACGGACTCGCTCCGTTCGCCGGCCAGGTCGATGGTGGCCATTTCCCGCTCCGTCACACTTTCCAACAAGCCCACGCTCAGGCCGGAACTGGTCTTGCCACTGAATTTGGCCGCGCCCAGGATGGTGGTATTCACCGGTTGATCTACGTAATAGCTCCGGCCCGCCTCGGAGGAGATCACGCGGTGCGGACTCCCCCCGATCCGCCGGGAATAGAATAGCTGGTCGGAGGTATGACCGCCCCCCGCTTCGGCGGAGGACAGGCTGAAGTCGAAGATATTCTGGCCCTCCACGAAAAAGGGCCGCTGCTCCCGGAAGAATACCTGATAGCCGTCCAGATTGAGGGCACCGGGGTCGGCCTCCACCTGACCGAAGTCTGGGTTGATGGTGAGGTCGAGGGTCAAATCGTTGGTCACGCCGATGCGGGCATCGAGTCCCGCGGAGAGGCGGTTATCCGAGCCATTCGCGAAGGGGTTACCGGGCTCTTCGGGGTAGGTCGCGCGCTGGGCCACGACGTAGGGTTGCAGTTCCACTGTCCGGCGGGGTTGTAGGTTTCGCAACCCACGTAGTTCCCCGAATCGGCTGACCCAGCCCGAGGCATTCCGATCCTGCGGCTGCCAGAGACTCCGTTCGTCCATGCGGAAATCGCGGCGGGTCGATTGAATGCCCCACACTTGGTCGGCCCCGGAGGAAAAGCGTAATTGGGAGAGCGGAATACGCATTTCCGCTGTCCAGCCGGCCGAATCGATCTGGGTCCTGGCTTCCCAGATGGGGTTCCACGAGCTATCCCAGTTATTACCGTCGTTGGAGATGAACTCGTCGCCCTTAACGCCCGAAGCGGAAACCGTAAAGGAGAAGGCCGTCCGTTTATCGTGGTAGCTGTCGATGTTGATTTCCACCCAATCCCCGGGAAACTGATCCCTTCGGCCCATGCGCTGCTCGATCTTGTCGGGCTCGCTGTCCAGGCAGCGAAACGCCACGTACAGGTTGCGGTCATCATAGAGAATCTTCAAGCGGGTCTCCTGGG